>NZ_QSJB01000012.1:0-98368 GCF_003469285.1 Collinsella sp. AM31-2AC | reverse complement strand
CGTTGTCCCTCCAACAGGAGTTCGCCGACTTCGCTGCCGAGGCGGACAAATCGAAATTTGCCGTACAAAAGGCCCTCGACGAGCTAAACGCCACGACGAAGAAAATCTTGAACCAGGAGTTAGGACTCGGAGATGTTTAACGAGGACAACACCATCGAGCAAATGAGCGTCGAGGCGCTTGCCAGCCTTGGCTGGAGATACGTTGCTGCCGAAGACCTCCCGCGCCGCCATGCCGACGTCATGGTCGAGCCCATGGTCAAGGACGCCCTCATCAGGCTTAACCCGGAGATCGCAGAAGACCCCGATCGCGCCGACGAGATCATCTACCGACTCAGGGCCCTCATTCAGTCCACAAGTCCGCAGAACCTGGTCTCCACCAACGAGCGGTTCAAAAAGCTCGTCATCGAGGAGAACTCATTCCCCTACGGCAAAGACGGCCGCATGGTCCCCATCCGCTTCTTTGGCACGGCGGCGGACGGCGATCTTGACAAAAACGAGTACATCGTCACCAACCAGTGGGTCTACCCCCAGGAACAGGGCGGTAAGCGCCTCGACCTCGTCCTTCTTGTCAATGGATTTCCGCTCGTCATCGGCGAGTTCAAGACGCCGGTGCGCGATTCGATAACCTGGCTCGACGGCGCTGGCGACATCGCTAAATATGAGAAGAGCATCCCGCAGATGTTCGTCTGTAGCGCCATCAACTTCGCCAGCGAAGGAAAATGCTATCGCTACGGGTCGGTGAACATGCCTCCCGAGATGTGGGGACCCTGGCATGAGGGCGACAAGAAGAGCGAGGGCACACTTGCCGACGTCAAGAGAAGCATGGCGTCCATGCTAACCCCCACGAACGTCATGGACATCTTCCAGTTCTTCACGCTCTTCGCCACCGACAAGAAGCATCGACGCATCAAGCTGATCTGTCGTTACCAACAGTTCGAGGGCGCGAACCTCATCGTAGACCGCGTCCGCGCAGGATACCCGAAGCGTGGCCTCATTTGGCATTTCCAGGGCTCAGGAAAGTCACTGCTCATGGTATTCGCTGCCCAGAAGCTGCGCATGGTCCCCGAACTCAAGAACCCGACCGTCGTCATCGTGGATGACCGAATCGACCTCGAGACCCAGATCACGGGGACCTTCAACGCATCCGACATCCCCAACCTCGCAAGCGCCGGCAGCAAGGAGGAGCTTGAGTCCTTCTTCAAGCAGGACATGAGAAAGATCCTCATCACCACCATCTTCAAATTCAGCGAGGTTGCGGGGACGCTCAACGAGCGCGAGAACATCATCCTCATGGTCGACGAGGCGCACCGCACCCAAGAGGGCGACCTCGGCGAGAAGATGCGACTCGCCTTGCCAAACGCCTTCTTCTTCGGCTTGACCGGCACGCCCATCAACCGAACCGACAAGAACACGTTCCACACCTTCGGTGCCAAAGAGGACAAGTCCGGCTACATGAGCCGCTATTCCTTCGCCGACTCCATCCGCGACCACGCCACATTGCCGCTCCATTTTGAAACCGTTCCCGTCGAGCTCCACGTCAACCAAGAGGTCGTGAACGCCGCCTTTGACGAAATGACCCGAGACCTCAGCAAAGAGGACAAGGCGGAACTCACCAGGCGCGTCAAGATCGAGTCCGTCATGAAGGCCCCCGACCGCATCCACAAGGTATGCGAGCACATCGCCAAGCACTTCAAGTCAAAGGTTGAGCCCGACGGCTTCAAGGCGCAGGTAGTCTGCTACGACCGAGAGTGTTGCCTGCTGTATAAGGAGGAGCTCGACAAGCTCTTGGGCACTGATGCAGTCACCATCGTCATGGACACAAACAACGACAAGGAAGACCGCTACAAGGCATACCGTCGAGATCGCGATGCCGAGGAAAAGCTCCTTGACCGTTTCCGCGACCCGGACGATCCGCTCAAGATTCTCATCGTCACTGCAAAGCTGCTCACGGGGTTCGATGCGCCCATCCTGCAAACTCAGTACCTTGACAAGCCCTTGCGCGACCACACGCTGTTGCAGGCAATCTGTCGAACCAACCGCGTCTACAACGACAAGAAGACATTCGGTCTCATTGTCGACTATATCGGCCTCTTCGACAACGTCGCCAAGTCTCTGCACTTCGACGAGGCCGAGGTGCAGAAAGTTATAACCAACATCGACGAGGTAAAGGCTGAGCTGCCCGGGCTTATGCATTGCTGTCTTGAGTACTTCTCAACGGTCAGAGACCGCCGCAGCGCGGATTGGGAGTCCCTTCTCGAAGCTCAACAATGCCTGCCAACGACAAAGGTGAAAGACCAGTTTGGGGCCGACTTCTCGGTCTTGAACAGAGCGTGGGAAGCCCTTTCGCCCGACCCATGTCTCAATCCCTACAAGCCCGATTTCATCTGGCTCTCGCAGGTCTACGATTCCGTGAGACCGGTAGACAATCGCGGGAAGCTCATCTGGGCAGCGCTCGGGCCCAAGACAATCGAGCTCGTGCACGAGAACATCACCGTCGAGAGAGTCCGAGACGATGACGACATCCTTGAACTCGACGAGGACATGATCGAGCACTTCATCAACGACAAGAGCAATACCGAGAAGATCACGCGTAAGCTGGAGATAGATCTCGTCGCCCGAATCCGCAGGCACGATAAGAATGGCAAGTTCCAGAAGCTCGGCGAGCGCCTGGAGGACCTGAGGGAACGTCACGAGCAAGGTCTCATCAACAGCGTCGAGTTCCTCAAGATGCTCATCGACCTCGCCAGAGAGGCTCGAGCGGCCGAAAAGGAAGTCGTGCCCGAAGAAGAGGAGGACAAGGGCAAGGCTGCCCTCACAGAACTCTTCAATGGTGTAAAGAATGGGGACACGCCAATCATCGTCGAGAACATCGTCGGCGACATCGACGAAATCGTTAAGATCACCCGATTCGACGGTTGGCAGGCAACCACAGCAGGCGTCAAAGAGGTCAAGAAGCGGCTACGCGCCATTCTTTGGATGCGCTACAAGCTCAAAGACCAGGCTCTTTTTGATAAGGCGTATTCGTATATTGAACTCTACTATTAGGCAACAGAAGACAGGTCTCTAGGGACGCTCCGCATCAACCATTTCATCGGATGCGGAGCGTCCCAATTTGAACGAGCAACGTCTTGCGACGGGTGAACACTGCAACCCCAATGGCCCGCTAACCCTTTCATAATCTGGTGGTTAAGTCTTCACTAGAAGCCATCCACACTTTGTAGTTAATTGATTCCTTCTTCGCAGGCGAAAACGACAATGATGTCCGCCCCCTACCTCCCCTCCGCCTTCAGCTTCAGCAGCAGGTCACCCAGCTCGGGGCACTTCTTGGAAAGGCGCGTCTGGGTTCGCTCGCCCATCCCCCACCGCTGGCGGATCTCCTGGGCGTGCGGACTCACGTGATAGTCCCCCTCCATCATCTGCTTGAGCAGCTTGGCGGTCACGCGTGCATCGGCTAGGGCGCTGTGGGCGTGACCCGTCGACTCGTCAAAATCGATGCCAAACCACGCTGCCGCGTCGCCCAGCGAGACGCACCCGTGGCTGCCCACGTCCATGATCGAGGTGTAAAACGCCTGCAAGTCAGCCCAATCCGTAGGAAATACGGAAAGGTCGATATGCTTTGCCTGGCACTCGGTCAAAAGCTGTCGACGGTCCGCCCCGCTCCAACAGACCACCTGGGCGGAGTAGCGACCAATCCAATCGCTGAGCCTTTTGATCACCATGTAGAGCGGGTCGGCCATCGCGGTGTCCACGGCCGATATCCCCGTGAGCTCGCGGACGGGAAACGCAACGCCTTCGGTAAATTCTGTCTGCACAAACTGCGAGAACTCGCCCATAACGTTGCCGTGGTAATCGAGTTTGACAGCGCCGACCTCGATAATCTCGTTGCGCAGCCCGCGGCGCTGGCGCTGCTTTGGCACCGGCGCAAACTCAAAGTCCAGCACAATCTGGCGCGCAAAGTTCGTCGTATCGACAGCCAAGATACACGGCGTCTTTTCAGCTGACACGGTTAGGGCCTTTCTCCACTGCTTGCCGCTTGCTACATAGGCGGCTACGTTGCGGTAAGCGTAGCCGCCCGTGCGGACATGAAAGCGGAGCGCAATGCCACGCACCAGGCACGCGCCACGCAGACGGACCCAAGGGATCCCGCCCGCTCTATTCAAATGCATGAAAAAGATTGAGGCCCGGTGACTTGAATCAGCGGTCATCCCGGGCCCATCAGAGCTCGTAGAGCTCTTGGTTGCTTTGGTCTCGCTCTTCACGGCGCTTATCGAACTTTCCGAGGCACTCAAGCAGCATTCGAAGCATAACGAGTCGCTGCCATTAAGGCACTGACCCCTTGACCAAGCAACGGCGCTGCCCAGCTCTCCAGAACTTGGGCTGCCGTCGACTTTATTCTATCCGCGAGCATCTGGTTTACCAAATGGATTTTCGGTAAAGGAAGCACGGCACGCCCGCAAAACCACTACGCCCCAAGTGCCGCCATGGGGATCACCGCCACGCCGTCGTCGCGTGTGTAGGCAATGCTCCCCTTTCCAACCACGACCGCCAAAAACGCCGGCGCGGCATTCTGGGCGGCAGGATTGGAGAGCACTTTCCTCTCCAGCGCCTTGAGATTTCTCGCTCCATCGTCTGCTTTCGCATCACTCAGCTTGACCTCGATGGCTCCCCAGCGCCCGTCGTGCTCAACGATCAGATCGACCTCAAGGCCCTTCTCATCTCGGAAATAATGGACACTGTTGTCGACACCGCCGTAGGTGGAAAGGAACACGCGCACGTCGCGCAGAACGAGGTTCTCAAAGAGCATCCCTAGCGTTTGCATATCGCCAAGCAGCCGCTCAGGGGTAGCCCCCAGCAACGCCGCCGCAAGTGACGGGTCACAGAAGTAGCGCTTGGGGCGCACGCGAACGCGGGCCTTCGAGCGCATGGGCGGCTCCCATCCGCACAGGTCCTCGGTCAGCTTGAGCCTGTTGAAGAGGTCCAAGTACGCAGCGATGGTCCTCTCGTCGGGGCCCGCCTCACCGTACGAGGCGTCCTTTATGAGCGTCTTGTACGTGACAGCCTGGCTCTCGTTCATGGCAAGAGCTCGCAAAAGGCCGTGTGCAAGCTCGGGCGACATGCCCTCATCCAGCACGTTGACGTCGAGCACCGAGTGCACGTACTGGCTTGCCGTCTCTCGCGCAAGATCTTCCGAAAGCCCAAGATTTGCAGGCCAACCGCCCCTGCAGCACCAGCGGGCGACGTCATCCACCGTGCTCTCGCGACGCTGAGGGGCAAAACCCTCGCCCTTAAAGAGGCTTGCCAGTGACACGAGCGGCTCGCCGTCGCCCGACTCACACAGGGCCATGGGGCGCATTGACAGACGGGCGATCCTACCCGTGCCGGAATGACGAACATGGCTGCGCTCCTCGCTTTTGAGCGCGGTCGAGCCCGTGAGCAAAAGTGTCCCGCGTTCGTTGCCGCTCGCGTCCACGAAGCGCCGGGCGGCATCCCAAACCTCGGGCACCTCCTGCCATTCATCGACCAGGTGTGGCGCATCGCCGATGAGCGCCAGGCTTGGGTCAACCTCTGCCGCCGCGCGCTGCGCAGGCTCATCGAGCCTGGAGACGCTTGCCGAGCGAGAGAGCGCCGTCCAGGTCTTGCCGCACCATTTGGGGCCGTTGATCTCCACACAGCCAAACGCCCGCATAAGGGTGTCGAGGCGCTCCTCTATGAGCCGGGGCCTATATCCCTTTTGGGTCAATCTCTTTGGTGCATCCATAGACGGCCGTCCCTCTCTATCACGCGATATGCGAAATTACGCCATTCTCAATGCGGATTTTACGCTACTTTCAATGTAGTTTTTACGCCCTTACAGATGTAGTTTTTACGCTGTTTTCATTGAAGGTTTTACGCTTGACATCCTTAGCGCGACGCTCGCTCAACCCCTGACCACCGGATTGCCCGAATTCCGGGATGCTGCCTCCGCTCCAAACAAAAGGCCCCGGCTCGCGATGAGCTGCCTCCCATTTCTTGAACATATGAGGTTCCGCTTGAAGGGCGATCCGGAAAGCGCGTCCCATTCCGAGCATCACATCAGAGCGCGCTTGGTTATCTCCGCCCTCACATCTCGGCAAACGAGATCAGCTTGACGTCTCCCCTACTCTCTGCGGCATCCCGACATCCCTGCGTAAAGCCGCTTTTTGAGAAAAGTGCATAGCTTTTTCGTTGCCGTCTAAAGAGCTCGCTTCGATGCACGAGCTTTTGCAGCACGTCTTCACCCGTCGGTTCATTGCGCCATTTGCACTCCGCAAACAGCGCAGCGCCCTCGCCATCGTCAACAATCAAGTCGATTTCTTCCTGCGTATGCGTGCGATTGTCTGTCCCCCACCAGCGCCCGACGCTCGCCGGAACCACATTGAGCTGGCCCGCGCGCGCGAGTTCGTACACGTATTGCCTGCATATAAGCTCAAAGACCGTGCCCATGTAATCCGACACGTGCGGCTCAATGCGCTTATACGCCATCTCGGCCATATCGTTTTGAATCAACCCGATGTTCTGCGGCACAAACTTGTACCAGAACCTAAACATCTGGTCGCTCAGTAGATACACGGCCCGCTTATTGCTCGTCTCGTTTAGGGGCAGCTCGCGCTCGACAATCCCAAGCGACGCCAGCTTATCCACATAGCTCTTTACGTTGCTCGCAGGGATTCCCGTAGAGCTCGCAATCTCCGAGATCTTCGAGCGCCCCTGAGCAATTGCTTGCACGATCGCATCATATTGCTCGGGATTGCGGCACTCTTGCATTAGCAGGTTACTCGGCTCTTCAAAGAGATAGCCCGTAGGGGTAAGGAAAAGACGTTTGACGTTATCCTTGAGTGATGCGGCAGGATCGACTTTCTCGATATAAGCAGGAATGCCGCCCGTCATACCATAGCAAACTGCAGCGTCTTCGCGACTCATGCTCTGCCACAGGCCGAGGGTCGTCGTAAAATCAAGCGGCATGATCTTAAACTGGGCCGTACGCCTACCGTATAGTGGACTCTCGTAGCCCAACACCTGTTCCTCCATAAACGAAAGAGACGAGCCGCATAGAATCAGCATGAGCTTGGTCTCTTTGTACAGGTGATCGATCTTGTCTTGCAGCAACGAGCTGATCTCGGGATTCGATTGGGCGAGATAGGGGTACTCGTCAATCACGACAATCAAACGTTCCGTGCGAGCCATGGTGGCCAATGCATCGAACGCCTCGTCAAAACTACGAAACGACACGCCTGCAGCACCAACCGAACCCGCAAGTATCGCCTGGCTAAAGCCGTGCAGATTTGCCTCTGCATTGGTACGACGAGCTTGAAAGTAAATAGCCTTCTTGCCTTGGATGAACTCTGTGATAAGACGCGTTTTACCCACACGACGGCGGCCGTAAATCACAGGCATCTCAAAGGAGCCCGTGCCATACAGTCGATTGAGCTCGGACATTTCCGCTGTTCTTCCGATAAACATAGGGTCATCCTTCCTTTACGTTATAGCTAGCTATATTATACCTTCCTATAATATAGCTAGCTATAACGTAATTCGACAAGCGGGCCACGCAAAAGGGACGGTAACCCACCGTACGTGGGCCGTTCCGGAAAACGCATCCCGTTCTGGTGCAAAAAACTGGGCCGTAGCTTCCGCCAAACATGCCATCCGGAAAGCGCGTCCCATTCTGAGCCTGAATTCTGGGATGCGGTTTCCGCTGAAACTTCTACCGGAAAATACATCCCACTCTGGGACCGAAGTCTGGGACGCAGTTTCCGGTTGAGGGGCGTCCCGGAAAGCGCGTCCCATTCCGAGCGGCAATTCCGGGTCACAGTTTCCGCAGATACAAGACGACGATCCGCAGCCCTTATCACATGCCTTCAAATATGCGATCCAGAAACACAAAACAGCAGATAGAATGCTCTTTTTCAAAAAAGTACACGTCCCGAAACTTACCCAGTCTCCATAACTCGCTACCGTTCAAGGTCGCCGATTACCGCCCACCGATTCGGATGTAAAAATGTCGCCGAAAACAGGCCATCTACCTGCATGGTTAGATTTTGGTCAGCTTTTGGTCAGTTGAGCGGCAAGTTCCGGCTGATACGTTTTTGCTACCCAAAAGGAGGCGGTAGCTCATGACCCATTGCAATGACCAACTCATCGACCAGCTGTTGAACCAAGCCGAACAAGAGGGGCGCTGTCTGATTCCCCCGAGCGCGGCGATCCGAAAAGCGCTCCTTCGGCGCACCGGCAGCACGGTTGTCTCGCCCATGCCGGGACTGTTCGCGCGCAAAATGCGCTGGGATGAGCTCAACCGGGCGCAGCGTCATTGCGAGATTATTTGCGCCCTTGCGATCATCCACCCCGATTGGACGTTCTGCTCGTTTTCGGCAGCTTGCCTGCTGGGGCTCGAGGTCTCGTGGCGACATCTGAATGTCGCGCATATCTGCAGCGCCACCAAGCCATCGGCTCGCCCGGGCGCGCATATTCAGCGGCATCAGATCGAGCCGGCCGGAGCAATCCGTCTATCCGGCATATCGGTAACGCCGCCCATCCAAACGGTCACAGATTGTCTGCTGCAAACTGGTTTTGCCGACGGCATGCCCATTGCCGATTCGGCGATCTTAAAGCTCGGCCTTGCGCGGGAACAGCTGATGGAGGCCGTTGAGCAACGAGCGACTGCCCGCAATGGTCGCGCGATTCGCACCGCCCTCACAACGCTTCGATATGCCGACGCCCGCGCCGAGAGCGGCGGGGAATCGGTCGCCCGAGCCGTCATGATCGAGATGGGCTTTGCGCCCGACTGGCTTCAATACGAGCTGACGGACCCCTTCGATTCGACCGAAAGCATGCGAACGGATTTTGCCTGGGAGCGTCAAGCCAGGGAGCTCACGCTGGGCGAACTCGACGGGCTCATCAAATATACCGACCAGACCATGCTGGCCGGACGCACCACCGCCGAGGCGCTCGTTGCCGAACGACAGCGCGAGGCGCATCTATCGCTCTACGGTCACCCTCTGCTGCGCTTTACCATGAACGAGGTCCGCTCGGCAGGAATGCTCGCCAAAAAGCTGCAGACGGCAGGCATCCGGCAGACCGCGCTACCGACATGGCTCAACGAGGTAGACCTGTAGGGACCGCTGAGCTTATGCCCGCCTGCCTACCAAACCGGGATACGCTTTCCGGTCGGAAGCTCCCGCGGAAACCATGTCCCAGACTGAGTGCTCAAAACGGGATGCGCTTTCCCGACGAAGCTCCTTGCGGAAAGCGTGTCCCAGAATGAAGACTCGGAATGGGATGCGATTTCCGCCTGAAGGCGATTCGGAAAGCGCATCCCATTCTGAGCATCGATTCCGGGTCGCAGTTTCCGGTTGAGGGCCGTTCCGGAAAGTGTGTCCCATTCCAGGCGCGGATTCCGGGATGCACTTTCCGTTTGAAGCTCCAACCGGAAAGTGTGTCCCATTCTGAGCGCCAATTCCGGGACGCAGTTTCCGCTCTAAGCAAAAGGCCCCGGCTCGCGATGGAGCTGGGGCCAAAGACGCAGCATATGTAGTTGATGTTGAGCGCGAACAGCCCGTCAGCAATGGGCGTCCGCGCTCTACTCTACCCGCGGTTGCGGACGCGGCTGTAGGGCGTATCCACCATGGGCAGATCGGGACGCAGTTTGCCGTCAAACGCGCGGTAGGCGTTCTGCACGGCGGGCGCCGTGGGGATCGTTGCGATCTCGCCGATGCCCTTGCCGCCGTATGCCACGGGCAGCAGCTCGTCCTTCTCCACGTAAATGGCGTGGATATCCGGAATCTCGGGCGCACGGAACAGCCCGAGCGTACCGTACCTTGCCTGGGGCACGCAGTCCTTGAGCGGCCAGTCCTCGGTAAGCGCATAGCCCATACCCATAAGCACGCCGCCTTCGATCTGACCCTGGATGGAGATGGGGTTGACCACCTTGCCGGAATCGTGCGCGGCATAGACCTCGCTCACGCGGCCGTCGTCGCCCAGAATGACCACATGTGTGGCAAAGCCGTAGCAGATGTGGCTCTTGGGGTTGGGAACATCCGCACCCAGCTTGTCGGTCGGCTCCAGATACACGTAGCCAAACTCGCATCCCTCAAGCGCCTTGATGGCGGTCGCGGGATCCTGAGGATGCATACCCTGGCCGGCGACGAGCTCCTGCGTGCGCAGCTGATAGGCGCGACCGTCGTCGTACTCGATCTTGACGCCGTCGCCATGCGCGCTCACCGGGGCGGTAGGCGCAGGCTTGCCGGCCTCGATGCCAACCATGGCATCGCGCAGCAGGAAGGCGGCACCGCGCACGGCCTCGCCGGTCACGACCGTCTGGCGCGAGCCAGACGTGGTGCCGGAGTCGGGAGCGTTCTCGGTGGAGCACTCGCCATTGGCAATGCAGCTCAGCGGCAGACCGCAGGCCTCGGCAACGTCCTGCAAAAAAACGGTGTTGCAGCCCTGGCCGATGTCGGACGTGGCGGCGTAGACCACGGCGCAGCCATCCTCGACGCGAATCTTGCAGCGACCGGCATCGGGCAGGCCCACGCCCACGCCGGCGTTCTTCATGGCGCAGGCAATGCCGGCGTGGCCGGGATGCGCGTAGTAGGCATCCTTGACCTCGAGCAGCGTCTCCTTAAGCGCCGTGGAGCAATCGGCGATCTGGCCGTTGGGCAAAACCTCGCCCGGCTCGATGGCGTTTCGGTAGCGGATCTCCCACGGATCCAGGCCGACCTTTTCTGCCAGCAGGTCGATCAGGCTCTCGAGCGCAAACTCGGACTGGCACACGCCAAAGCCGCGGTACGCACCGGCGGGCGGGTTGTTGGTGTAGTAGCCAAAGCCGCGGATGTCAGTGTTCTGGTACTTGTAGGGACCGACGGCGTGCGTGCAGGCGCGCTCGAGCACCGGGCCGCACAGCGACGCGTAGGCGCCGGTGTCAAAGTTGATCTCGCAGTCCAGGCCGGTAAAGTTGCCCTCGGCGTCGCAGCCCAGCGTAAAGGTACCGTCCATGGCATGGCGCTTGGGATGGAACGCGAGCGACTCGGCACGCGTGAGCTTGCACTTCACAGGACGCTGGAACTTATATGCGGCGAGCGCGGCCAGGTGCTGGACCGAAACGTCCTCCTTGCCGCCAAAGCCGCCACCCACGAGCATGGTCTCGACGACCACACGCTCGGGTTCGCTATCCCAGCCAAACATGTGGGCGCACTCTTTGCGCGTATCGTAGGCACCCTGGTCGGTCGACTGCACCTTGACGCCGTTCTTGTACGGGAAGGCGACGGCGCACTCGGGCTCCAAGAAGGCATGCTCGGTAAAGGGCGTGGCAAAGCGCTGCGTCACGGTAAACGCGCTCTCTGCCAGCGCCTTGGCGGCGTCACCGCGCGTCACATGGCGGCTCTGGCACACGTTGTCCTTGAGCTCCACCGTGTTGCCGAAGGCAAAGAAGCTGTCGTGCAGGCGCGGGGCGTCAGCAGCCCTGGCCTCGACAATGTTACGCACGGGCTCCAGCGGCTCGTAATCAATCTTTACGAGCTTCTTAGCCTTCTCGAGCGTCGCCTCGTCCTCGGCAACCACCAGCACAATGGCATCGCCCACGCAGCGGGTGATATCGCCCTGGGCGATCATGACGTCCCAGTCCTGGATAAGGTGGCCGACCTGGTTGACCGGCACGTCCTCGGCGCGTAGGATACCCACCACGCCGGGCAGGGCCTCGGCCTTGGAGGTGTCGATGGAGAGCACACGGGCGCGCGGGTACTTGGAGCGCACGGCGCTGGCGTAGGTCAGACCCGGCTGATCGAGCTCGTCGATGTCGTCGGGGTACTTGCCCTCGCCGAGCACCTTCTTACGCACGTCAATACGGAAGGCGCGCTTGCCCACGCCGTAGTCGTCGCCGCGCTCCAGATCCTCGTCGATCTGCTTTTCGCCGCGGAGTACTGCAGCGGCCAGCGAGATGCCCTCGATAATCTTTTTGTAGCCGGTGCAGCGGCAGACGTTGCCGCGGATGGCGTACTTGATCTGCTCCTCGGTGGGCTCGGGATCCTCGGCGATGAGCGCAGCGCCCGCCATGACCATACCGGGGATGCAAAAACCGCACTGCACGGCGCCCACGGCGCCAAAGGCGTACACAAAGGCCTCGCGCACATCCTCGGGCAGGCCCTCAACAGTCACGATGTTGCGGCCGGCGGCAAGAGCGGTGGTTAGCACGCACGCCTTGACGGCTGCACCGTCCACATGGATGGTGCAGGTACCGCAGGCACCCTCGGAGCAGCCGTCCTTAGCGGAATGGATGTGCAGGTCGTCGCGCAGGTAGCGCAGCAGCGGTTTATTTTGGGTCGTCGTGCGCTCGACGCCGTTAACGGTAAAAGTGAATTCCTGTGCCATGGTGATTCCCTTCTACACGCCGGCGGCGATGCCGGTGCGGTCGTGGATGGCGCCATGTGGGCAGACGACGGCGCACATGCCGCAGGACAGGCAATCCGCGCCATCGATATGGGCGCAGTTGTCCTCGATGCGGATAGCGCCGGCGGGGCACTTTTTAGCGCACATGCCGCAACCGATGCAGCTCGTGTCGCAGATCTTGCGCGCAATGGCGCCCTTATCGGTGTTGTTGCAGCGCACCAGGATGTTCTGGTAGCCGGGAACAAAGGCAATCACGCGCTGCGGGCACGCCATGCCGCACAGGCCACAGCCCGTGCACTTGGAGCGGTCCACGCGGGCGATGCCATCGACCAGCGCAATGGCGCCGTGGGGACAGGCCGTGACACAGGCGCCACAGCCAATGCAGCCTTCGCTGCAGCGGGCGTCGCCGCCTGCGGAGGCGCAACCGCTTCCGCAGGCAACGTAGGCCACGTTATGTTGAATGGATTTGGCCATAAGGGGTCCCTTATTTCTTAAGGAGATACGGATAGCTGTCGCGCACGGCCTTGATGGTCAGGCGGACGGCCTCGGGCAGACCGGTGTTGACGGCATCGACCGAGACGGTGCGAACCGTGCCGGCGACGCGAACCTTAAAGTGGTCCTCGTCCACGGCCAGGAAGCCCTCGTTCTCGGAGTTCTCCATGTCCTGCTCGCTCCAGAACAGGGTGAGCTTGTCCTTGTAGGGACGACCCTCCTGGTAGGGGCAGAACACAGCGCAGTTGCCGCACTCGTTGCACATGCCATCGACGTGGACGACCTGATGCTTGGCCAGGCCCGGCACTTTTATTGCCACGTTGGCGCGGTTGGGGCACACATCGCAGCAGACCTCGCACACCGAGCCGCAGCCCAGGCAGCGAGTCTTGGTGCAGTTGCGCTTGTCACGGCACAGCGACCCCTTGCACTCGTAGCAGGTGTCCTCGCGGCCGGCCTGCTCGTTGCAGTCGACGTACTTGTTAAAGTCCACGCCAGCGATGGCACGGGCGACTTCGGCGGCGTCGGCAATAGCCTCGACCACGGTGGCAGGACCGCGACGGCAGTCGCCTGCAGCCCAAACGCCCTCGACGCCGGTGGAGGTGGCGGCAAGGCGGCCGCGACGGTCGTGCTCGACGCCCGCGGTGTCGTACAGGCTGGCATCGATGCCCTCGCCCACGGCGCAAATCACCGTGGTGGCGGAAAGCTCGACGGTCTCGCCCGTGGCGACGGGGCTGCGACGGCCGCTTGCATCCGGCTCGCCAAGTTCCATGACGTCGCAGGTCAGCACGGCGCCGTTGAGCGCCTTGGGCGCCAGCAGCTCGCAGAACTCAACGCCGTCGGCAAGAGCAAGATCGAGCTCTTCCTCGTCGGCGGGCATCTGCTTCTTGGTGCGGCGATACACCAGGCGCACGTTCTTCACGCCAGCAAGGCGCTTGGCCACGCGGGCCGCGTCCATGGCGGTGTTGCCGGCGCCGATGACCACGACATCCTCGCCCAGCTCGAGCTTCTCGCCCTTCTTGGCGGCCTCGAGGAACTCCAGCACGTCGAGCTCGGCACCCTCGCCCAGGCCCGCAGAGCCGGGCATCCAGGCACCGGTGGCCACGACCACGTCGGTAAAGCCCTGGGCCTTGAGCTCGTCAATGGACTCCACGCGAGCGTTGAGCTGAACCTTGGCGCCAAAGGCCAGGCAGAGCTCGGCGTCGTGGGAGATATCGTCGCTCGCGATACGGAACTCGGGGATCACGTGACGGACCACGCCGCCGAGAGAGTCGCGGGCCTCGAAGATAGTGACGGGCACGCCGGCGCGCGTCAGGAAGAACGCCGTCGCCAGACCGGCCGGGCCGCCGCCGATAACGGCAACGTTGCGCTCGGCGTCGTTGGCAATGGCCTGGGCGCGCAGCTTGGGCAGCACGGCGGTCATGGCCTCGCGGGCGGCCTTGAGCTTGCTGGCGCGAATCTGGGCGCCCTCGGGCTCGTAGAATGCACGCTCGCAGGCACGGCCGCAGGGATGCGGGCAGATGGTACCGGTAATGAACGGCAGGGCGTTGCGCTCGATGATGATGTTGAGCGCGTCCTCGTAGCGGCCCTCGTCAACAGCCGCCAGATAGGCAGGGATATCCTGCTGGATGGGGCAGCTCGTACGGCAAGGCGTGGTAAAGCAGTCGGAAAGCGGGCTCTTGCCGGCGACCTTGCGGTCGGGCAGCGGGCGCAGCGGCTTCTTGTAGAGCGGGTTGGTGAGCGAGTCGGTCTGGATCGCAGTCACGGCCTCGAGAGAGACGCCCGCGAACGGCTTGCCATCCAGGTCGGTAAACTCGCCGGCCATCTGGCTAAAGCGCTCGTAGCCACCGGGCTTGAGTACGTCGGTCGCCAGGGTAACAGGCCAAATGCCGGCATCGTACAGGGCACGAATGTTGTAGACCGTGGCACCGCCGGAGTAGCTGATGCGCAGCTTGCCATCGAACTGCTCGGTAATGCGGCGGGCGGCCTCGATGGTCAGCGAGAACAGCGAACGACCCGACATGTACATCTCGGTGGAAGGCAGCTCGTTCCTCGTCACGTCGACGGGGAACGTGTTGGTCAGCTTGACGCCAAACTCCAAGCCTCGCTCGGCGCACAGGGCAATCAGGCGCTCGAACATGGGCACGGCGTCGGCCCACTGCAGGTCCTCGCGGAAGTGTGTATCGTCGAAGACGATGTAGTCAAAGCCCAGCTCGTTGAGGCGCTGACGGGCAAACTCATAGCCCAGCAGCGTGGGGTTGCACTTGATGTAGGTGTTGAGGCCCTTCTCGGTGATGAGGTAGGTCGCGATGCGCTCGATCTCCGCCGGCGGGCAGCCATGCAGCGTGGACTCGGTTATGGAGTTGGACACGCGCGCCGGGATGGACTCGACAAACGCGGCGTCGACATGCTCAAACTTGTCCAGGTTGGCGAGCGCCCATGCGCGGCACTCGTTCCAGACGTCGGAGCCGCTGGCGTCCTTCATGCCCTCGATGTAGGCATCGACCTTGGGGCTCTTAATGCCCTCCAGGTCATAGCCCACCGACATGTTGAAGACAAAGCCGTCCGGGCTGCCCAGACCGTACTCGCGAGCGATCAGGTGGCAGGCAAACCATGCCTTCACGTACTCGGCAAAGGCCTGCGGAACCTCGAGCTCGGTCGACCATTCGCAGTTGTAGCACTCGTCCTGAGCCACGATGCAGGGCTTGTTGACGCACTTGGAGAGCTCCTCGCCGTCCATAACCTGGACGGTCTTGAGCTCAAAGAAGCGAGAACCGGCCACATAGGATGCCACGATGTTCTGGGCAAGCTGCGTATTGGGGCCGGCGGCCGGGCCAAACGGAGTCTCGATGCGCTCGTCAAAAATGGGAAGCGCACCCTCCTGGTTGGTCGTGACCATCTTGCGCACGCCAAAGATGGCGTCCTGGGTCTTGTGCTCCTCGATGATCCAGTTCATCAGCTGCGAAAACGGGATCGGCCTCATGATGTCGCTCATAGTGAGCTCCTCTCTGTAACGCCCGGCGAGACCGCGCGGCGGGCGCAAATACGGTGTAGCGCTAGCACAGCGCCGGCGACCCCGCGGAGGTCGCCTATACGCGCGTCGGATGCGGCGAAACATCTGACGCGCGCGAATCTACTTGTGAATTAGTAGGTGCGACCGTTGAGCGTGCTCCAGAGCTTCTTGGACTCAGCCATGGTCCACGCGTTGATCTTGTCCTCATCAATGCCAACGAACTCGCGATCCTTGTACAGGACGCGGCCGTTGATGATGGTGGTGCGGCAGTTTTTGCCCATCATGCCAAAGAGCATGTGGCCGTCGATATTCTCCTCGCTCAGCGGCGTAAAGGGCTTGTAGTCCATAACGATGACGTCGGCGGCAGCGCCGGCCTCGAGCACACCGAGCTTGCGGTCGAAGTACTTGCTCGCCATCTTGGCGTTGTTCTCGAACAGCATGGTCATGGCCTCGCACCAGCCCACGTTGGGCATGGCGGCGTTGTGGCGCTGAATGATCAGGAAGACCTTGAGGCTCTCGAGCATATCGTGAGTGTAGGCGTCGGTGCCCATGCACACGGGGATGCCGCGGCGGAAGAACTCGAGCACGGGGGCGCAGCCCACGGCGTTGCCCATATTGGATTCGGGGTTGTTGACGAGCCAGGTACCGGACTCCTTGACGATATCCATCTCGGCAGGCGTCACGTGGATGCAGTGGCCGAGCATGGTGTCGGGACCCAGCAGGTTGTGCTGCAGCAGGCGCTCGACGGGGCTGATGCCACCGCGGTTGAGGCGGGAGTCCCACACGTCATTCATGCCCTCGCACACATGGATGTGGAAGCCGGTCAGACCGTTGTTGGCCTCGGCCATCTTGTCCATGGTCTCGTCCGAAAGCGTAAAGGTGGCGTGACCGCCAAACATGGCGGCGATCATGTGGTTGTCGTTATCGCGACGCTCCTTGGCGGCCCACTGGGCAAACTCGGCGTTCTCGGCAATGGCCTGGTCGCATTTTTCCTGACCGCGGCGGTCGGAGACCTCGTAGCACAGGCACGAACGCATGCCCAGCTCCTGAGCTGCATCCTTAATGGTAAAGAGGCTGCCTGGGATCTCGCAGAAGCTCGCGTGGTGATCGAAGATCGTGGTGACGCCATCGCGGATGGAGTCAAGAATCGTGGCATAGGCGCTGGCCTTGGTGCCGTCGAGCGTCAGGTTGTCATCGATCTTCCACCACTGCTGCTCAAGATTCTCCTGGAAGTTGGTGGGGTTGCAGCCCTTAATGGCAAGGCCGCGGGCCAGACCCGAGTAGATGTGGGTGTGGCAATTGATGAGTCCGGGCATGATGAGGTTGCCCTGGGCGTCGACGTACTCGGCATCCGGGTACTTGGCCTTGAGCTCGCACTCGGGACCTACTTCGACGATCGTATCTCCGTCAATGGCGACCGCGCCGTTGGGAATGAACGGGGTCTGAGCGTTGCGGGTAAAAACGGAACCGTTAGCGACCAGAAGCATGAATGCTCCCTTCAACATCAGGGGCGGGGTTTGACACCTCTGACATGGCGGAGTGCGAAGCGCCGGCCTACACCGGAAACGGGCCCTCTCCCGTCAACGCTTCACCAAAGGGACAAACCCTTTGAAGTGCGGCTTGGCGCCGCATGACGTCGGCGGACGAGGCGATGCGCCCGCCGACGAATAGCACCGAATTGGTTACTTCTTACTCTCGGGCAAGACCAGATCCACGGCAGCGTCCTTGGCAGCATCGATGTGTTGAGCCACGACCGGCGTCTGCGGAAGGATCAGGTTAAGGACAATGGCCATAATGGCGGTGGGGGTTACGGCATTGGAGCCGATGACGGTGGATACCCAGGCGGGCATACCCTCGCCGGCAAGGCAACCGCTGGCCATCCAGATACCCAGGCCAAAGACGACGGAGGTACCGACGATGGTGGTAGTGCGCTGCGTAAGGCCCTCGCGGGTGAACATGCGCACGCCGTTCATGGTGATGGTGCCAAAGACGCCGACGGTCGCGCCGCCGATGACGGGCTGCGGGATAGCGGAAAGGACGGCAGAGAGCTGCGGGAACAGGCCGGCGATGGCAAAGACGGCCGCGATGATCACAAAGACCCACTTGTTGACGACCTTGTTGGAGCAGATGATACCAACGTTCTGGCCAAGGGCGCTGGTGGGGAGACCGCCCAGCAGGCCGCCGACCATAGAGGTGAGGCCCTGGGACACGATAGCGCCGGAGAGCTCGCGCTCGGTGGGCATACGGTCGATGGAGCCCAGGCAGGCGGCGGAAACGTCACCGATAACCTGGATGGCAACCATGGGGAACACAACAGCGAGGGTAATGCAGACCTCGGGATCAAACTCGAGCGCGTAGGGCATGAGCTTGGGAAGGGCGAAGACCTGGGCGGTAGCGACGCTGGAGAAGTCGATCATGCCAAAGGGGATCGAAACGATCATGCCAACGATCATGCCAAAGAACACGGATCCCAGCTTGAGCGTGCCCTTGCCAAAGTTGGCGAGCGCAAAGACCACGGCGAAGGTGATAAGAGCGACGCACCAGGCCTGCGGAGTGCCCCACAGCGGCGTGCCCATACCGCCGGCCATATACTTGACGGCCGTGGGATAGAGTGAGACGCCAATGGAGAAGATGACCGTACCGGTCACGACGGGCGGGAACAGCCACTTGATCTTGCTGTAGGCCAGACCAAAGAGGACCGCGACGGCGCCGCCGACGATCTCGCCGCCCAGCAGAGCACCAAAGCTAAAGCCCGAGGCACCCATGGCCTGCAGGGCCGGCAGGAACGCGAACGAAACGCCCATGACGATGGGCAGACCGCCGCCGATGCGACGGAAGGGAGCGAAGGCCTGAAGGGCCGTATCGATCGCCGAAAGAATGAGCGCAACCTGAATGATGTCGGTGCTCTGCTGGCTATTAAAGCCGTAGACGCCGGCCATGATGACAGCCGGGGTGATGATACCGGCAAACGAAGCCAGTACGTGCTGAAGGGCACACGGGATCATTTCCTTAACGGGAGGCATGCCTTCACGAGTGAACAGGGCTTCAGTGCCGTTCGTAACCGTCTCCTGGGTCATTTGACCACCAATCCTCGAAATAGTTGTTTCGCATCTAACGCTCTATTGTGACGCAGTGCGGGGTTGAGGTTGTGCCTTCGTTGCATATCGTATTAAAGATGATTCTCATTCTCAATAATAATTTTTTGTTATCAGACTATTCTTCAGCTGAGATAATGCATTTCCGCAGGTCAGGAAAGTGTCTGGTCAAAATAACATCTAACTTTTCTTTTGGTCAACCGTTTACCGCCAAATTCCTACCGTTCGTCTGTATTACGCAATGTACCTGCGGATATACGAGATGAAGAGCAGCGTGTTACCATGAGAAAAAATTGTTATGAACCTTCCGATTTCACCCAAAGGAGTTGCCCGTGAACGAGACCGTACGTCGCTTTTTGCCGATGGTCGATTTCCTGGAGCAGATACTCGGTAAGAACAGCGAGATCGTCCTGCATGATTTCTCGGATCCCGACCACGCCATCGTCGATATTCGCAACGGCATCGTGAGCGGCCGTAAGGTCGGCGGTCCCGCCACCGATCTGGCGCTCAAGATCATGCACGACCCCAAGTATCGCGACCTGCCGTTTATTACGGGCTACGAGGGGCGCGGTGCCGGTGGCAAGACGTTGGAGTCCGCGACGTTCTTTATCCGCGAAAATGACGAGATCGTCGGTATGCTCTGCGTCAACACCGACCTCTCGACCGTGCGCTCCATCAACGCCATGGCGCAGCAGCTCATGGCATACTTCGACGCTGTGTCTAGGCAGGCGGAGCCCGCGTCTATCGAGGTCGAAAGCCTTTCGGAATCTACACAGGAGCTCATCGACCGCAGCATTGCCGAGTTGCTGAGCGCGCGCGGGCTGGATGTAGCGTCGCTTGGTCAGAGCGACCGCGTGGACGTCATTCGCCACCTCAACGGCAACGGGGTGTTCATGCTCAAGGGCGCTGTGGCCTGCGCCGCCACCGCGCTGGGCATCTCGGAGCCCAGCGTATACCGCTACCTGCAAAAAGTCCGCAAGGAGGGCTAACCCGCTGATCCCTTGGGGACGAAGGAAAACAGATCATTTTGCCGCATCGCTTGACAAAAGACCCTGCAGTTCACACGCACTGCAGGGTCTTTTTGCATGTCATGTTTAGTTGTTGTCAACGCCTTAGAGAGCGGCGACGACCTCGATCTCGACCAGACCGCCAGCCGGAAGGGCGGCAACCTGGAAGGCGCTGCGCGCGGGGAACGGAGCCTCGAACTTGGAGGCGTAGATCTCGTTCACGGCAGCGAAGTCGGCGATATCGGCCAGGTAGACCGTGGTCTTGACGACATCGGCAAAAGTGGCGCCGGCAGCGGTCAGCAGGGCCTCGACGTTAGCAAGGGACTGCTTGGCCTGGGCCTCGACGCCCTCGGGCATCTTGCCGGTTGCGGGGTCGATGCCCAGCTGGCCGGACAGGAACACCATGTTGCCGGTCTGGATGCCGGGGGAATACGGGCCGATGGCTGCGGGTGCGTTATCGGAAGACACGACGGTCTTGCTCATGTTTTTCTCCTTACGATCAGTTGAGAGAGCGTGAGCGCGGCGTTCACACCGGGAGGCACAGTTCGGTCTGAACGCCGCGCTTGATTGGGATAGTACTCAAGGTTTCCGCGCAGTGCAAGATTATTATCACGTTGCGAGAATATTTTATCGCCCAACGGCGCGTACGGGCCGATGAGCGGCGTGACTGGCGACCCACCTGAAAACTTTGTCCTGCTTAGACTGCGGGCATCGTCCATCGCAACAGCACCACTATACTTTTGAATATCTGAGCATTTTGAAAGGCAGGATATGACCGCAACCGCCAGTCGAACCACCAACCGCAGACCCGAGCTTTTGGCGCCCGCCGGAGGGCCCGAGCCCTTTGCCGCCGCACTCGCCGCCGGGGCAGACGCCATCTACTGCGGCATGGGCAGCTTCAACGCCCGCCGCAAGGCCACCAACTTTACCGACGAGGCCTTTGAGCAAGCCTGCCGCGCCGCGCATCTAGCCGGGTCGCGCGTCTACGTCACGGTCAACATCGTCATCAAGCAGTCCGAGATGGGCGATGCGTTGCAACTCATCCACCGCTGCTCCACGTTGGGCGCCGACGCCTTTATCATCCAGGACTGGGGCCTGTTCTTTGAGGTCAAGCGCACGATGCCCGGCATCGAGACGCACATCTCAACCCAAGCAAACATCCACGACGACCGCGGAACTCTTTGGTGCCGCGAGCAGGGCGCCGACCGCGTGACTCTCTCGCGCGAGCTTTCCATCGACGAGATTGCCGCCATCCACGATGCCGCGCCCGATGTGGACCTTGAGGTCTTTAGCCATGGCGCCATCTGCTTTTGCTACTCGGGCCTGTGCCTGCTTTCGAGCTTTGCCATGGCGGGACGATCGGCCAACCGCGGCATGTGCGCCCAGCCCTGCCGCCTGCCCTACGAGCTGATCGACGAGAACGGCCGCACGCTCTCCCCCGCCGGCCGCGAGCGTGCGCTATGCCCGCGTGACACCAACACCTCACAGCTTGTTCGCCGTCTGTATGACGCCGGCGCCGCATCGCTCAAGCTCGAGGGCCGCATGAAGGCTCCCGATTACGTGTATTCCATCGTCGACGTGTATCGTCATCAGATTGATGACATGCTGGCCGGAACCACCGTTGCCAAGGACGAGGAAGCTGCCCGCCAGCGCCAGCTCAAGCGCTGCTTCAACCGCGACTTTACGCACGCCTATCAGGACGGCACCTCGGGCGACGAGATGATGAGCTATGAGCGTTCCAACAACCGCGGCCAGATCGTGGGCACGGTGCTGGGCAGCCGCCCGGCCAACCGCGATGTGCGCGGCCTCAAGCCCGACGACCGCCGTCGCCGCGCCGCCATCGCCCGCATTGAGTTGTTTGAGCCCGTGGGCAAGGGCGACCTGCTGGAGCTTCGCCACGACGATGAGTTCGACCAGTTCCTGACCACCATTGCCGCCGATGATGCCGCCGCGGGCGACATCATCGAATGTCGCGTGCCCCGCAGCATGCCCGAGGGCTGCCGCGTCCGCGTGATTCGCAGTCAGCGCGCCATCGACGCCGCCGGCGCCGCACTCAAGCGCGATGTACTGCGCCGCCGAGCTGTTGATGTGTCCGTCGTGGCGCGCCTGGGCGAGCCGTTTACCGTTACACTCACCTGCTGTGACAACCCCGCGCTCACCGCCACCGCCACGGGCTTCACCGTCGAGGCCGCCAAGACCCGCGCCGTCGAGGCGGCAGACCTGGTTGAGCATGTGGGCCGCATGGGCTCCTCGCCCTTTGAGGCAGCGAGCTTTGACGTTTCGCTCGACGCCGGCTGCGGTATGGGCTTCTCCGCCGTGCACAAGGTGCGCGCCGCCGCCTGTAAGGCATTGGAGGAGGCCATTCTGGCGCCGTACGAGGAGCGCGCGAAGACGCTCGAGTTGCCGGTACTCGACAAATGTACGCGCGCCATGCCCGAGCATTACCGCGACGGGCCGCAGATCTGCGCCGCCGTCACCACGCTCGAAGCCGCCGAGGCAGCTCGTGCCGAGGGCGCCGCGCGCATCTATATGACCACCGACGCGCTCGAGGCCGCCGGTATCTCCCCTGCCGATGCATTTGAGCAGGGTATCGTGCCCGTACTCGACGAGGTCTGCCGCGCCGTCGACCACGTACGCGTCGATCCCTGGATCAATGCCGGGGCCACCGTCGCCGTCGGCAATATCTCCGAGCTTGCCCTGGCCGCCCAGGTTGGCGCCACGGCCGAGATTCGCTCTTGCCTGCCGGTTCACAACACGCCCTGCATGGAAGCGCTTGCCGAGTGCGGAGCCGGTGCGTTTTGGCTCTCGCCCGAGATCACGCTCGACGAGATTGTCTCGCTCGGCGCCGCCGCGCCCGCGGCTCTGGGCATCACCGTCTTTGGCCGCCCGCGCGTCATGACAAGCGAGCATTGCATTCTGCAGGTTGCCAACGGCTGCATCCACGATTGTGCCAACTGCCGCCTGCGTGCCCGCAAGCTCTCGCTCAAGAATATCGACGGAAAGGTCATGCCCGTCCGCACCGACATCCACGGCCGCTCTCGCCTGTACGATGCCTACCCCATCGACCTCACGCCGCAGGTACCACAGTTGCTCGATGCCGGCGTGCGTCGTCTCATGGTGGACGGAACGTTGCTCGAGACGGATGAGGTGGGCCGTGCCGTCGCTCGCGTCCGTCGCGCCGTCGAAGCAGCGCAGGCCGGCCGCAAGCCCGCCGCCCGCCTACGCGGGGCGACCTCGGGCTGCATGTTTGTGGGAATCAGCTAACCGAAAGGCTTACACGTGAACGAAGAACCTCAAGTCCTCTACTGCGACGCCTGGCTCATGGCCATCGACAAGCCCGCCGGCATGATTGTCCACGGCGACGGCACCGGCGAGCGCACGCTTACCGACTACGCCAGCGATCTGCTGCTGGCGATGGGCGACGGCTTTGCCGCGACTGACATGCAGCCGCTCAACCGCCTGGATCGCGACACCACCGGCGTGGTGCTGTTCTCGCTCGACAAACAGACGCAGCCCGCCTTTGACCAGATGGTCATCGACCACGCGTTCGAAAAGCACTACCTGGCGCTCGCCGAGGGCAAGATCGACTGGAACGAGAAGCTCATCGACAAGCCCATCGCGCGCGACCGCCACGATAGCCGCAAGATGCGCGTCGGCGCCAGCGGAAAGCCGTCTCAGACGCGCGTGAAGGTGCTCAAGCGCCTTAAGAGCCGCCGAGGTCTGCCCACGCGCTCGTATATCGATGTCGAGCTGCTCACCGGTCGCAAGCATCAGATCCGCGTGCACCTGGCAAGCGAGCGCCATCCCCTGGTTGGCGACGAGCTCTACGGCACGCCGCGTCCCTGCGGCCTGATGCTCCACGCCCACAGCGTGTCCTTTACGCATCCCGTAACCGGCGAGCACATCCACATCGAAGCTCCCTGCCCCTGGGAGCCCTAAATCCTGCCAAATAGGGACAGGCTTATTTTGGCAGGTTTTATCTTGGAAAACGTCAAAGCCACCACGATGGCTCAGCCGTGGCGCCAAAACGTCTCGATCTGTAACAGTTAGAACCCGTTTTCCGGTCTATCTGTTACAGATCGAGACATTCGAATCCCCCTTAAGGGAAAATCTCAATCTCTAACAGTAACTCGGCATAATCAGCCTCAGATGTTATAGATTTAGACAAACCACCAGCGTCGCCCCAAGCAATCTCAATCTGTAACATCTAGCCTGCTTTTAACGGTCTGGTTGTTACAGATTTAGACAAACCGGCAGACAACGAAAGCGGCAACGCCCGTAATGGACGTTGCCGCTTTTCTATTGAGAGAACTAAATGATTTTGGCCTTGCCCCGTCGCTAGACCGTGATGACGTTGTCCATTGCCCGGTACTTTGCGGGCACCTCGCCCGCGGTAATAATTGTTGCGTCGCGGAAGTCCGCGAACTTGACGGGCGCCACCATGCCAAATTTGCTGGCGTCCGAGATTACGAAGCGTTTGGCCGTATGGCGCATCGAGATACGCTTGACCTGCGCTTCCTCGATATCGGGAGTCGTAAAACCCTGCTCGGCGGCAATGCCGTTGGAGCCCCAAAAGCCGCAGTTGAAGTTGTAGCGTTCTAGAGTTGCCAAGGCATCGGGGCCAACGAGCGCCTCGGTCTCGGGTTTGAGCTCGCCGCCCAGCACCACGGTACGCATGCCGCGCAAAGCGAGATGCTGAGCATGGAGCACGGAATCAGTCACATAGGTAACCCCTTCGAGATGCGGAAGATGCTCGATGAGCTTGAGGGTCGTGGAACCCGAATCGATATACACGAAACTATCGGGCTCCACAAGCGCCGCCGCACGGGCGCAGATGCGCTCCTTGTCATCGTTATGGAGATCACTGCGCTCACTGATCGTTAAGTCGCGCGTCACGTGCGCGCGCTCAAGGCTTGTCGCGCCACCGTGCACCTTGGCGATGCGGTGCGCTCGGTCAAGCGTCTGCAGGTCGCGTCGAATGGTAGAAGCCGTCACACCCAGGGCATCGGCAAGCTCTGGCACCGTTACTGAACCAGCCTGCTGCACCATCGAGACGATCGCATTGAGCCTATCTTCCGCGAGCATCGCTTACTCCTCCTCGGGGTAGACGACTCCCCAATCGGCACGGAGCTTGGTCATCAGCTCCATAACATCAGAAGCATAATCCAGAAGCTCACGCTTGGAATCATCGCCGGCGACGGCCTTCTCGAGGTCAGCCATCTCGTAGCACAGCGCGTAGGCCTCGGTGCCGGCGTGGACCTCCTCACGGTGACCGTCTGCAGTCCACACGATGATCGCATGGTCGGCACGCGGATACTCGTTGACCTCGATATAGCACTTGTCAAAGCTGATGACCGAGCGCTTGGGCTGCTTCGAGTGGAGCGTAAGGCTCACGACGCCCAGCTGCTGCTCGGCGTTTCGGCAGACAATGCCGCCCGCGACGTCAACGCCAGTCTCACAGGTGTTGCCCAGAGACACGACCTCAGCGGGCTGACTTGCCATAAAGAGGCGCATGACCGAAAGGGCATAGACGCCGATGTCGAGCATGGCGCCGCCGGCAAGGCTGCGGTTGTAGAAGCGGTTGGTCAGGTCGCCGTACTCCTTATAGCTGCCAAAGTTGAGCTGGGCGAGGTTCATGTGGCCAAAGTCGCCCGCATCCATGCGACGGCGCAGCTCCTGATACAGCGGCATGTGGAGCACCGTGGTGGCATCCATAAGGACCACGTTGTGCTCGTCGGCGATGGCGCGGGCCTCGTCGAGCTCGGCAGAGTTGAGGGTAATGGCCTTCTCGCAGAGCACGTGCTTGCCGGCGGCCAGCGCGGCACGCAGATAGGTGATATGCGTGTTGTGCGGCGTGGTGATATAGACAGCGTCGATGTCCGGATCGGCGTAGAGGTCTTCGACCGTGTCATAGACCTTCTCGATGCCATACTGCTCGGCAAAAGTCTGAGCCTTGGACAGCGTGCGGTTGGCGACGCCCGCGAGCTTGCGGCCGGCAAGAGCGAGGGACTGGGCCATCTGGTTGGCGATAACGCCGCACCCGATCACGGCCCAGCGGAGCTCGGGAGCCGTAAAGATGTCGTTAGGGAACGGCTTGTCCTGGACCGAAGCGAATGCTGCTTTGGCGGCTGCCGCGGCGTCGAGTGGAGCCTGCTTGGAATCTGCCATATGTGCCTCCTGGGTCATGGAGCGTCTAACATTTCTGCCGTCTCTATATTCGCACAAATTAGCGCGTATGTGCGTACTTTTGCGTATATAACCGCTAAATGGTCAAAATACAGCCGCAGACGGCGCTTATACACGCATAGCCACGCAATCCTACGCACACAAATACGCACAAATGCGCACTAATCATTACTCAGAGACGGGGAATTCTGCTTAGAACTCGAAAGACAGGATGATCCGCTTCGCCTCGTCGCTCATGGCGCGCTGCAGCTCTAAGGACCGTCCCAAACTGCCGACAGAAAAGGAACGTCCCAAACTGCAGACAGAAAAAGAACGTCCCCAGGCGCCGGCATTTCAAGAGCACTCATTTAAGTCTGTCCCCAATAAGTGCAATCACTCATGTAAGTCTGTCCCCAATGAGTGGGAGCAATCAGAGACTCTTTGCGAGGGAGGCCGGACGTGGCCTTCCTCGTTTTTATTCATGGACTTTAGTCCGTGCCGCACGGCACGCGCGGCATAGAAAGCCACCCGCTCAGCGGGTGGAGGCCAATTTCCGCTACGCGACAAAAACCTTCCCCCTAGCATGAGGATTGTTCAGGTCATCATGCTAGGGGGAAGGTGATTGCTGTGGCCCAGAAAGCCAACAGCCTCGCGCACACGAAATGGCTGTGCAAGCACCGCATCGCACCGAGATCAAGCTCATCGCCGCCATCGTCGAGAAGCACCCCAAGGTGCGCTTTGCCGCGAGCTGCACCTCGGCCCACGCCGACCTCTACGACCGCATGGAGCAGGCCCTGTGCGAGCGCGTGGCCAACGCGGTGGAGGTCGTCCGCTCCGACATCAGCCCCGCGTTTCTTGTCCACACCGGTCCAAACCTCGTGGGTGTGGCGGTCCAGGGACTCTAGCGGAGGCGGGGCGTCCTGCCCCAAAAACAAATGCAAAAGACGAGCGCTTCTTGCCGCTCAATTGGCAAGAAGCGCTCGTCTTTTCTTAACGCGTTGTATGGCGGAGAGAGCGCAAGTTACGCGAGCGCCCTTCTTGCCAGCTCGGCCGCGCCGAGGATTCCTTGGTCGCCGCCGCAGCCCGGGGCGCAGATGTAGCTCTCCATGTCCTTAAGCTCGGCGGTCTGGATGTAGCCACCCAGATATTCGAGGGTCTTCTTGCGGACGATGCCGTAGAGCTGCTCCTGGTGCATCACGCCGCCGCCGAGGACGATGCGGCGAGGCGAGTACATGAGCACGAGGTTCGCGCACATCTGCCCCAGATAATCCCCTTCGAGCGCCCACACCTCATCGTTGTCCGCGAGCTCGGCCGCGGGCTTTCCCCAGCGCGCGGCGATGGCGGGGCCGGAGGCGAGGCCCTCGAGACAGCTCGCGTGGCTCGGGCAGACGCAGCGTCCCTCCTCGGTGGGACGGGTCCTTACCAGCATGTGGCCGGCCTCGGGGTGCAGCATGCCGTGAAGGAGCCTGCCCGCGCACATGACGCCCGCGCCCACGCCGGTGCCGATGGTCACGTAGACGGCGTCCTCGAGCCCCTTGCAGCAGCCGAAGACCACTTCGCCGAGGCAGGCAACGTTCACGTCCGTGTCGTAGGCCACCGGAATCCCGAGGGCGTCGGCGAACGCGGCGCGAAGACCATAGCCTCGCCACGCGAGCTTGGGCGTCTGGAGGATGGAGCCGTAGCGCTCATCGTCGGGGTCGACGCAGGTCGGGCCGAAGGCGCCGATGCCCAACGCGTCCACATCGCGGGCAGTGAACCACTCGATCATCTGCGGGACGGTCTCGACGGGCGTAAGCGTCGGGGTCTCTATACGGTCGAGGACCTCGCCGTCGCCGGACACCACGGAACAGACCATCTTGGTCCCGCCGGCCTCGAGGGCGCCGAGCCTCATTTGCTTTTCGCTCATGTGATCCTCCTTGCAAAGGGACGCCCGCAGTCATGGTCAACCGCGGGCGCCCATAACGTTGGCTTGTTTCGAGGCGACCCTACCTGGGCACGCGGTCCTGCCTTGCGGCAAACGGGGCGAGCACGGCGTGCGGCTCGCTTTGGTACCAGTAGGCGACGGTGGAGATGTCGTCCTCGCGCTCGTAGAGCTTGATGTCGTCGTTGCCGAGGTCCTGGAACGTCACGCGCAGGTCCTCCTTGAACGAGATCGGATCGGGAAGGTGCCACCTGTAGAGGCCGTGCCTGGGAAGCGCGTCGTCGTTGGTCGCGAGCATCGGGTTCGGGTTCGGCTTGCCCGCGCTGAAGCGGTCGCGCGTGGCGTCGCGCGTCGAGCGGTACGGGTAGCCGGCGAACAGCGTGTTGAAGCACTGCGCCTCGGGCAGCGCGTGGGGCGGCCTGTCGAGGAAGGCCCAGGCACCGCCGAAGTAGTCCTCGGCTCCCGTCGAGGTGACCGTGGGGAACTCCTCGTCGCCGTCGAGGAAGAACTTCATCTCACCCTCGCCCCACCAATAGCGCTCCAGGGCGCACAGGGCCATGTAGGTGCCGACGTAGTAGCCCTTGCCGCGCACGCCGTCGAGCACGGTGTAGTCGACGCCCCTGCGGGTGCTGCGCTCGCGGTTAAAGCGAGCGTGGAAGTACATGGCGTCGTCCGGCACGTCGGTGAGCGCGTAGTTGAACGTGTAGAAGATGTACTTAATGAACCCGGGGTGCTCGCTCGTAAGCGTGACCTTGGCGTGCTTCCTGAAGGGCATCTCGAAGTAGCAGTTCATGCCGCCCGTCGGGTTCACGCAGATGGGCATTGAGTTGACGATGGCGCGCTCACCGAAGCCGTTGCAGAAGAAGTCGCCGACAGGGCACTCGACCGAGGGGGTCTCCTCGTCGTCCCAGTAGAAGCGCAGCACGAGGTCGCGCATGACGAAGCTGCCGGCGGCGGTCTTGTCGGGGACGGTCATCCAGATGTGGCGGATGATGCCGGGGCCCTCGATGTCCGCGAGCGTGATGGTCTCGCCGGACTCAAGGGGCACGCAGCACGAGCCCTTGCGGCCGACGCCGAGGTGGCTGGCTGACATGGCGGCGCGGCCCTTCTCGCCCGTGATGTTCTCGGGGGTGATGGCGCGGCTTTCCTCACCGCCGTGCATCCACACGTCCTTAAGGAACTCTCTCATCGTTGACCTCCTCTATTCGTCGTCGTCGCACTCGGCAGAACTGACACCGTTCACGTAGATGATCTGCTGGCGCGCCTCGTTGACGAGGGCGTCGAAGTCGAGTTTCTCGTCGGGGCGCGCGAGCGCGACCGTCATGGCGAGCGGGAGGTTGACACCCGCGATCACGTGGATCCGGTCGGAGGCGAAGCGGGAGAAGCGCTGGTTCACGCTACCGCCGAACGCGTCGGTAAGGACGACGACCTCGTCAGTGCCCGAAAGAGCCGCCTCGACCGCCGCGTCGAGCCCCTCGCCGTTGTCGTTCACGTAGGCGCACACGGCGTTGACGGCGTCGCCCTTACCCGTAAGGAACTCGAGGGTGTCCTTGAAGCCCTGGGCGAGAAGGGAATGGCTCGCCACAACTATCTTTCTCATTGATTCACCAATCTCTTGGGTCGAAGCTAAGCGAGGATGCCGGCAGCGGAGGCGACCATCGCGAGGACAATCACCACGAGGATGAGGGCCGTCATGCTCGCGTTCTTCTTGGTAAGAAGGTAATACGCGCTTCCCGTGATGGCGGCGGGGATCATGGCAGGCAGGATCTTGTCGAGCAGCGGCTGAATCTCCATCGCGACGTCGCCGAAGCTGAAGCTAATCGGGCAGGTGACGCCGATGACCGAGTCGATGAGGCAGCCGACCACGGTGAGGCCGAGCACGGAGGCGGCGGCAGTGAGGTTGGGAAGCTTCTCGCTGAAGTCGGTGACGAGCTTCACGCCCTGCTTGTAGCCGAACTCGAGGGCGTGCATGCGGACCCAGAAGATGGCCAGGATGAGCGCGAACCAGATGCCGGCTCCCACGGGGTTGCCCTCGATGGCCATGTAGGCGGCGATGGAGCCCATGATGGTCGGGATCATGGTCATGAGCAGGGAGTCGCCGACGCCGGCGAGCGGTCCCATGGTGCCGATCTTCAGGTCTTGGACGGCGTCCGCCGCCGCTAGGCCGTCGCGCTCCTCCATGGCCACGCAGGCGCCAAGGATGATGGCGGCGAGCCAAGGCTGGGTGTTGTAGTAGCGGAAGTGGTTGTTGAGCGCTTGCTTATAGTCCTCGTCGTTCGTGTAGATCTTCCTCAGGACCGGCGAGAGGGCGTAGGCGACTGAGGCGCCCTGCTGGGTCTGGTAGTTGAAGGTGCACACGCTCATGAGCCAGCGCCAGTTCGCGTTGCGCAGGTCCTTCTTGGTGACCTTGTAGCCGGAGGGCTTGCCCTTGGCGACGGCGGTGATGTTCTCGTTTTCCATGGTTACTCATCCTCTCCGATGAAGGCGTCTGCGGAAGCGTGGGCGGCGAGCTCGGTGTCCCTCTCGGCGCGCTGGTAGAACGCGATCGCGAGGGCAAAGCCGACGATGGCGGCGCCGATGATGGGCACGTTCAGGAAGGCCGAGAGGAAGAAGCCGGCGAGCAGGTACTGGAAGTACTTGCCGGTGGGCATGTAACGCAGCAGCATCGCGATTCCGACGGCCGGGAGCATCTTGCCGGCGAGGGTGAGGCCGGAAAGGAACCACTGGGGCATGACCTCGAGGAGCCAGTTGACGGCGGGCTGGCCGAGGGTCACGGAGACAAAGACGGGCAGGGCGGCGCACAGGCCGAAGAGCACGGGGCAGACCCACAGGATGGCGTTCATCTGCTTGAACTTGCCCTCGTCGCAGAACTTCTGGGACTTCTCGACGACGAAGCCGTTGAGGATCTTGACGATGACGTCGAGCTGGATGCCGAGCATGCCGACCGGCAGGCCGATGGCGAGGCCCGTGTCCGCGCCCAGGGTCACGCCGTAGGCTGTGGCGATGATGGCCATCGTGCCGTAGTCGGGAATCGACGAGCCGCCGAAGCCCGCGACGCCGAGCTGCATGAGCTGGATGGTGCCGCCGATGACGAGGCCGGTCTGCCAGTCGCCCATGACGACACCGGTGATAAGGCCCCAGAAGACGGCATAGTTGACGAAGATCATCGGGATGCCGTAGTAGTCCACGTGCTTGATGAAGGCCAGCAGGGTCAAAAGGACGACCTGCAGGATAGTGAAGTTGACCATGATCCCTCCTTAGATGAGGTCGGCGACGGAGACGGGCTTGTCGGCGGGCACGAACTGTGCCGTCACCTTGACGCCGCGGGCGATGAGCGCCTTGTAGCTCTGGACGTTCTCGGCGGAGGCATAGGCGCGCTGGGTGAGCTGGACGCCGCCCTCCTTGACAAGAGAGCCGCCGACGATCAGCGACGGGAGCTCGATGCCCGACTCGACCAGGTGAAGGATCGTCTCGGGCTCCTTGGCGATGACAAAGACCTTCTCGCGGTCGTACTTGCCCGCCGCGAAGTTCTTGAGCGCGGTCTGCTCGGAGATGATCGAGACGGCCATGCCCGCGGGGCGCGCCATCCTCATGGTGGACTTCAGGACCTCGTCGCCGGCGACCTTGTCGTCGATGACCATGACTCGGTTCGCGCCCGACACCGGGGCCCACTGCGTCACGATGATGCCGTGAAGCAGGCGATTGTCGATTCGTGCCATAACAACACTCATGTTTGCTCCTATCAAATGAAGTTTTACGTTCGGTACTGCCTCGGCGCTATCCGGATTCGCGCCGGGCAAGGGGTTATCGGATTATTGAGGACGCGCGGTCAGCTCGCGGCGGCGCGGGGAAGGTCACTCGTCGAGCAGGAGGTCCGAGGAGCCGAGGCGCTCTTCTCGCGCCGGGGCGGCGCTCACGCTTATGTAGTCGAAGACATATGCGATCTCGCTTACGGGAACCTCTACGCGATAGCGCGTCGAGATGCTCGAGAAGCTCTGCCTGAAGGACTCGATGAAATCGGCGCGTTCCTCCTCGAAGCGGTCCTGGCCAACGTAGGTCTCAATGGGGTTTCTGGTAACAAGGCGCTCGACGAGACAGCAGAGGTGGACGTAGAGCCCAATGATGGCGTTGCTGCCGATCTTCTCGCCTGTCCTGCGCTGAAGCTCGTGCACGGCGCTCTCGATCTCGTGGAATAGCCGCTCCGGGTCGAGGATGGTGATGGAGCGGATGACGTTCTGCAGCGTCATGTTCGAGAGCAGCTTCTCGTGGAAAGAAGAGAGCTCGGAAGCGTCAAGCCACCTGCCGAACACGGCATCAACCTTAGAGGCGGACGCCGTCGACATGATGTCCTCGAGGGCGACGAAGGGGACGGAGGCGACCCCGGGGTCTCCCGTGCCGATGACGGCGCAGACGCGGTGCTCGGAGAAAACGGCGTCGTTCGACCCGTTCGCGACGAGCTGCTTGAAGGGCCTCGTGAGCAGGCGCGCGCCTATGGTGCGCGGGAGGCTCTGCGAGACGAGCTGGCGTATCCTCTCCGCGGCTTCGACCCCGGACTCGGAGCAGAAGACGATGGCGTCCTCACGGTTGACGCGCTCGATCACCTTGCAGTGCGTCACGCACGCGGCGGTCGCATCGCCAAGAACCTCGGCGATGGACTTGCCGCCGAGCAGCCCGACCCCGATCTCGAGCGCAAGACCGGTAGAGACGTTGTTCACCACGCCGATAGTGGAGTCGGTAACGTTCTCGAGGGCCTTATAGGCCTCCTCCAAGGAGCCCATGTCGACGAGGAACACGACCCCGGTGCAGTAGGAATGGCGGTCGACGAGGCGCTGGAGCGGACCGACGATGTCCTTCAGCTGCTGGTCGTAGGGCATGTCGACAGCCTCGTACACATGCATGCCGAGCATACGGTTCGCCGCGTCGGCGATGCTCGTCGCCGTTGAGTAGCCGTGGGACAAGATGACGCAGAGCGTCCGAAGGGCCTTCGCATCGCGAGACTCCGATGCGACGCACAGCGTCAGAAGCGTCTTCGTGAAGTGATCGAGCGAGATTCCCAGCGCCCCTTCCACGTCTGCGGCGACCTGATCGGAGACACTCGAGGCAAACGGCAATTCGGAGGTCACGGCACCGAGGAGATGGGAGATTTGCTCCGCACAGGCAGACTTTCGCTTAGCCAGGCCGATACCCGGCCACAACTGCAGGCAAATCTCCTGGGCCAGTAGAAAAGCGACCTTCCTCGAAAGCTCGATGCCATAAGAAGAGCCTGCGTCGGCAAGGACCGCGCCCACGACGCGCTCGAAGGCGCGCGACCTCGAGGAGGCGACGCCGTGGTCGAAGATCAAGTGATCCTCAACGCCGCGCACAGCGGAGACAGCTTGCGAGACAAGCTCGGAGACAGAGAGCTCCCCGGCGCAGAATCGCTCATCGAGGGAGCACAGGGCATCGAGCGCCTGCTCGACCGGCCCTGTGCTCTCGGCGGCATCCAGAGACGCGTCGATCAGAACGCCATCGTCGGGCTGTTGATCGATCTGCGCGGAGGAGAGGAGCCCACTGGGAAGAAGATACGGGCGAACGACGACGTAGTCGCCCTCGCGATTGAGGAACGCTTTGGCGCAGCAGTTCGTCACGCAGGCGCGCAAGCCGGCGATGTTATCGGAAAAGTCCGCGTTCACGAGGCAACGGTATGCGCCGCGGCTGATCTTCACATCAGAACCGATTCGGCACCCCTCGCTGCGCAGGAAGCTCAAGATGAGATCCTCGCGCTCCTCGGGGGTCCGCTCCTTGAGTGAGGGGACGCGGGCACAGATGGGCATTTTGCTGTAGGCCGAGGAAACCTTCAGGTCATCGGCGGAAAGCGTCGTCGAAAGAACGAGGCGAGCGCGCGGCGCATCCTGGGAGGCATCGAGCCCGAGGGCCGTCGCAAGGCAGCGCTCCATCGCAGAGGGAGAGAGTGTCTCGATGCCGTTGACAAAGACCACACCCCCGTGCGATTTCGCGATCGACTCGTCAAGAAGCCCGTTGAACGAGGCGGCGTCCGGGACCCCGGCACAGTCGATGCGCACATAGGAGGAGTCGCGGGACAGCAAGCCCTGGTTCTTGCCGTACTCGTACACAAGGCGAGAAAGGAAAGACTTACCGACACCCACGCCGCCGCTCAAGAGGATGGGCAGGCCAAACGGAGGGTACTGAACCGCAGCCTTGCACTGCTCGACAACGGAGCTGAGGCTCAGGTCGAAGCCCACGGCACGCGCGAAGTCGCGGTGATCGGCGATTCCCGTCGCCTGGATGAGGTCGGCGAGCGAGGCGTACTCGCTTGCAGAGAGCTTTACCTGAAAACGCTTCTGGAACGCGCGGCGATGAAAATAACGGACAGGCCTGCCCGCCACCTTAACCACAAGGCCGGCGCGAACAAGGTCGTTGAGGTACTGGCTCGCCAGGCTCCTGGAGATGATGAGCGTCTCGGCGATGTCGGAGGTGGACAGACGGGCAAGGTCGTCGAGCGAGACGGCAGAGGTGAGGGCCTCGAGATGCTCGAGAATCCTGTCCCTCATGTCGACGGGCTTCTTTGCCAAGCTGTCCTGTGCGGTCTTGTCCATGACTTCTTACCTCCTTGTACAAGGAGTATAAGGGGAACACAGAGAACGGAAGGGGGCGCGTGGGGGAATCAACAGCCCCGAGGAGAAGTTCACCACTTGAGGGGCAGAAAACAACGGCCATTGAACATTCAGGGCCGACGCTCAACACTTCGGCTCGACACTTCGCTTTGGAAAGGGCCCTGCGCGCCGGGGCCCCAACATAAAGAAGGGCCCCGGTGCACAGGGTCTAAAGCTTAACCATGCGCTCGGCGATGCGGGCGCAGTCGCAGGCGGCCTTCTTCTCGAAGGTGTTGTAGTCGACGACCTGGCCCTCGGCGCAGGGCTTGTCGCTGATAGCGCGCACGACGACGAGGGGCACGCCGTTGAGATAGGCGGCCTGCGCGATGGTGCAGCCCTCCATCTCGCAGCACAGGTCGCCGAAGGTCGCGAGGATGTGCTCCTTCTGTCCCGCGGGCGAGACGAACTGGTCGCCGGAGACGACACGGCCCTTGAGGACCTTAATGTCGGGGGCGACGGCGGCCGCGGCGGCGCACGCCGCCAGCAAGGGCCGGAACGGATCGCGCAAGATCAAGGCGTCGCCCGGGAGGTCGGGCGTTACCGTCAGCCGGCGCCGCGTCTGCCGCATCATGAGGGAGAACGGCCTGGCCGGCGCATACGGCAGGAAGAGGTTCAAGGTGCACCCCGGGACGGTCAACGAGGCCGACGTGCCCAACGTCGTCGCGCGCGGCTTCGGCGGCAGGGCGCCGTGCACCCATATAAGCAGCGACTTGGCCTGCGTGCGCGTCGGGGCGTCATGGAACTACGTCTGCCTGCTCATCGACCTCTGCAACGGGGAGATCGTCGGCCACTCCGAAGGACTGAGGAGGGACGCGCGAGCTCCGAGCCAAGCTCTTGGATTACGTGCACTGGTACAACAACTTCAGGATCCACTCGACGCTGGGCTACATGTCGCCGGTCGAGTTCAGGGAGGCGGGGCCGTCCCTCCCGGAATCGTCCAAATAAGTGTTGCCAATCCATAGCCAATCCAGCCATCATCTCCGCGAAGGCGGACGTCAGGAAAAGCTCGGCTTGAGCTCGGTCGGACGCGGTCTGTGGGGCATCATTCAGGCTCAGGGGGTCTCCTTGTCTTCTTCGGTCGCAACCTGAATAATAGGGACGGCCCCTTCTCTCTTTCCCTTTCGTTTTCGACGCGTCACCCTCTCGGCGGGCTTAAGGCCCGCGCTCGCGGGTGCAGGGGCTACGCCCAAACCCCAAAAACGTAACGCCGTGCTCGAAGCGTTTCCGGACGTCAGCGTAATCTCAAATCCCGTTCGTCAACTCATGGGCAAGCCACCTGAGACTACTCATTTCTCCTACTGGCAATGAAGACCTGCGACCTGCAGTTTTGCAAACTGCTTGAAAGCCGCCTGCGTTGATTCACTTCCTATTGCAGCTGGCGGCTTGCACGCGAAAAGGCATTTAAGTTTCAAAACGGGCGTTTTCGGCGCTATCGAGCCTCCAAAGGCATCCCGCCGCGCCCTTTGGGACAAAAACAAAAACTCAAAGCCCTGAATTCGAAAATAGTTTTTGGAGTTGTCCCGACTTTTGTCCCCGAAGCCGACGAAACGCGACAGGGTGTCACCTGGCGGCACTCGATTCGAGACGGCACCGAAAAGTGGGGCAACCGGAATGACGGGACGGCAGAACCGAATCCATCGAGTGGGGATAGAAAAAGGCCCGGGTGCCGTGGCATCCGGGCCTTTGCTAGCAACTTGATGTTGCGGGCAGCTTAGAACTTGTGGCCGCACTTCTTGCAGACGCGCAGCTTGTTCTTGCCGTCCTTCTCGTGACCGACGCGGGTAACCTTACCGCACTCGGGGCAGACGAGATTGACGTTGGAGGCATCGATGGGAGCCTCCTGCGAAACGATGCCGCCCTGCTGGTTGGCAGCGTTGGGCTTGACGGCCTTCTTGACGACCGAAACGCCCTCGACAACGACCTTGTTCTCGGCAGGGAGAGCACGCAGGATAACGCCCTGCTTGCCGCGATCCTTACCAGAGAGAACCTGGACCTTATCGCCCTTCTTGATATACATATATCTCCCCTAACTACAGGGTCTCGGGAGCGAGCGAGACGATCTTCATGTACTTCTTGTCACGAAGCTCGCGAGCGACGGGCCCGAAGATACGGGTGCCGACGGGCGAACCATCGTTGTTGATGACAACGCAAGCGTTCTCATCAAAGCGAATGTAGGAGCCATCCTTGCGGCGGATCTCCTTAACGGTGCGAACGACGACGCAACGGACAACGTCCTTCTTCTTGACGTTGGCGCCAGGGGTAGCCTCCTGGACAGCACCGATGAACACATCGCCGATGCCTGCATAACGACGCTTGGAACCGCCAAGCACCTTGATGCAGCGAATCTTGCGAGCGCCGGAGTTGTCGGCGACGTTCAGCATGGTTTGCATCTGAATCATGGTAGATGTTCCTCCGAACTAAGAACCGAAGAGAGGTGCGCAGCCTTTATACGGCCTGTGGTATGCAAGCCAGGCATACGCACATCTTCGGAAACGTACAAGTCGTAAGAGCGACTGCTTATTTAGCGCGCTCGACGACCTCGATGAGGCGCCAACGCTTCATCTTGGACATAGGACGGGTCTCCATAACGCGGACGGTATCGCCCACGCCAGCCGTGCACTCCTCGTCGTGAGCGTGCAGCTTCTTGGAGCTGGTCATCATCTTGCCGTACTTGGCGTGACGCTTGCGCTCGGTGACGGTGACAACGATGGTCTTGGCACCGGAGACGGAGGTAACGACACCCGTACGGACCTTACGCGTGTTACGCGAATCAGTCATGTTCTCTCCTTAGGTCCTACTCGGCGACAGCGGACTTCTCCGCTGCGATCTCGCGGGCGCGCTGCTCCGTGAGGACGCGAGCGATGTCCTTCTTCACGGTGTTGACGCGAGCGGTGTTGTCCAGCTGGCTGGTGGCCATCTGGAAACGAAGGTTAAAGAGCTCGGCGCGCATTTCCTTCAGCTTCTCAACGAGCTGAGCGTCCGAGAGCTCACGAATCTCTGCGGGCTTCATTAGTTCTCCTCCTTGGCGGCGGCGGCGTCCTCAGCAGCCCACTTGGCCTCGAGAGCGGCCTCCTCAGCCATCTCCTTCTCGATGCGCTGCTCAGCGTTCTTGGCAGCAACAATCTTGGTCTTGATGGGGAGCTTGTGCTGCGCAAGACGCAGAGCCTCGCGAGCGACCTCCTCGGGAACACCCTTGACCTCGAACATGATGCGGCCGGGCTTGACGACGGCCACCCACTCCTCGGGGTTACCCTTACCAGAACCCATGCGAGTCTCGGCAGGCTTCTTGGTGATGGGCTTATCGGGGAAGATCGTGATGTAGACACGACCGCCACGCTTCATGTAGCGGGTCATGGCAATACGAGCGGCCTCGATCTGACGGTTGGTGATCCAATGGGCCTCGAGAGCCTGGATACCAAACTCGCCGAAATGCAGCTCGGTATTACCCTTGGCCTGGCCCTTCATGGAGCCACGCTGCACCTTGCGGTGAAGAATACGCTTAGGGGCAAGCACTACTGACCCCTCCTCTCGGAGTTACGACGACGAGGACGGGAAGAGCCCTCGAGTGCAGGGTTGGGAACAGGCTGGCCCGGGAGCTTCTCGCCCAGGTAGATCCAGACCTTCACGCCGCAAGCGCCCATGGTGGTGCTGGCGACAGCCGTGCCGTAGTCGATCTTGGCACGGAGGGTGTGCAGAGGCACGCGACCCTCGCGGTACCACTCACGACGGCCCATCTCGGCACCGCCGAGACGACCGGAGCACTGGATACGGATGCCCTTAGCGCCGGCCTTGCGGGCAGACTGGACAGCCTTGCGCATGGCGCGACGGAAGGCAACGCGGCCCTCGAGCTGCTCGGCGATAGACTGAGCAACGAGATTGGCGTCGAGCTCGGGGCGCTTGATCTCGACAACGTCGACGGAGAGCTGGCCCTTGGAGACGCCAGCGACCTTCTCGAGCTCGGTGCGGAGGGTATCGATCTCGGCACCCTTCTTACCGATGACAACGCCGGGGCGAGCGGTGAGGATGATGACCTTCACCTTGTCGCCAGCGCGCTCGATCTCGACGCGGGAGACAGCTGCGCGGGAAAGACGCTTCTCGAGGTACTTGCGGATCTCGAGATCGTTACCGAGGGTCTTAGCGTAATCCTTCTCTGCGAACCAGCGGGAGCGCCAGTTCTCGGTGATGCCAAGACGGAAGCCGGTGGGGTAGACTTTCTGACCCATACAGCTTTACGCCTCCTTTCGAGGAGCAACGACGACGGTGATGTGGGAAGTACGCTTCAGAATGCGAGAAGCGGAACCCTTGGCGCGGGGACGGATGCGCTTAAGCGTCGGACCCTCGTCAACATAGGCAGCGGCGACAACCAGGTTGTCGGCACGCAGACCGTTGTTGTTCTCGGCGTTCGCAACGGCGGAACGGAGAACCTTCTCGACATCCACGGCGACGGCGCGGTCGCAGAAGTGGAGGATGTCGAAGGCCTGAGCGACAGGCTTGCGGCGAATCAGATCGACCACCAGGCGGGCCTTGCTGGGGGAAACACGCACGTACTTAGCGACGGCGCGAACCTCGGTGGCCTCAGTTTCAATAGACTTAGTTGCCATTTACGGTTAACCCCCTATTTGGCCTTGTGGCCACGGAACGTACGAGTCGGCGCGAACTCGCCGAGCTTGTGACCAACCATGGACTCGGTAACATACACGGGCACATGCTTGCGGCCGTCGTGGACGGCGATGGTGTGACCAACCATCTCGGGGAAGATGGTGGACGCGCGGGACCAGGTCTTCACGACGTCCTTCTTGCCAGCCTCGTTCATCGCGGTGATACGCGAGAGAAGGCGAGTCTCCACGAACGGGCCCTTTTTGAGACTTCTGCTCATAAGTGCTTTCTCCTAAAACTCGGTATCCGAAATTACTTCTTACGGCGACGAATGATGTGCTGGTTCGAGACCTTCTTCTTCTTGCGCGTACGAAGGCCCTTCGTCGGCTTACCCCAGGGGGTAACAGAGGGACGACCAGAGGTGTGGTTCTTGCCCTCGCCACCGCCGTGCGGGTGGTCGACAGGGTTCATGACGGTACCGCGGACGGTCGGGCGCACGTTCATGTGACGCTTACGGCCGGCCTTGCCGATGACGATGTTGGCGTGATCGGCGTTGCCGACCTCACCGACGGTGGCGCGGCAGGTAACGAGGATGCGGCGCATCTCGGAGGAAGGCATACGGACGATAGCGTACTTGCCCTCCTTACCCATCAGCTGGCAGGAGTTACCGGCGGAACGGGCGATAGCGGCGCCCTTGCCCGGCTGGAACTCGACGGCGTGGATGAGCGTACCGACGGGGATGTCGGCGAGGGGCAGAGCGTTGCCCGGCTTGATGTCGGCGTCAGAACCGGACATGATGGTCTGACCGACCTCGAGGCCCTTGGGGGCCAGGATGTAGCGCTTCTCACCGTCAGCGTAGTGCAGCAGAGCGATGCGAGCGGAACGGTTCGGATCGTACTCGATCGTGGCAACCTTGGCGGGCACGCCGTCCTTGTTGCGCTTGAAGTCGATCACGCGGTAACGACGCTTCACGCCGCCGCCCTGGTGGCGGGTGGTGATGCGGCCGTTGTTGTTACGACCGGCCTTCTTGGGCAGGGGCTCGAGAAGAGACTTCTCAGGCTTGGTGCAGGTGATCTCGGAGAAATCGGAGATCGTCTGCCAACGCCTACCAGCGGAGGTCGGCTTAAGGTGCTTTACAGCCATTACAATCCCTTTCAATAGGAATCCGTTAGCCATCGCAGACAGGGATTCGAGGTTCTGCCTCGGGTGCGATGACACCGGACGTATACACGGTTCCGGGCGTGTCCATTTTATACGCCCAAAACCTTGAGCTCTCGCCTCCCCTATTTGGGAGGCATGAGCTCACTCAACAGCAGCGAGTCTTAGGCCTGGTTGCCAAAGACCTCGATGGTGTCGCCCTCGGCCAGCGTGACGATGGCCTTCTTCCAAGAACGGGTCTTGCCAGCGACATAGCGCACGCGCTTGGTCTTGGGCTTGACCGTCAGGGTGTTCACGCGAACGACCTTGACGCCGAAGATCTCCTCGACAGCGTCCTTGATCTGATACTTGTTAGCATCCTTGGCGACCTCGAACGTGTACTTGTTCTGCTCCATGCCGGAGAAGGAACGCTCGGACACGATCGGACGGATGATGATCTCGTGGGCGGTCATTTATGCAAGCACCTCCCCGAAGTGAGCGGCGATGTCGGCGGGCATCAGCACGGCGTTGTTGTTGACGAGATCGTAGGTGTTGGCCTCGTCGGCAGTGATGATGAACGTCTTGGGAATGTTGCGGAACGACAGGTAGGCGTTGACGTCCTCATCGCGAACGATGATGGTCAGACGCTTGCCCTCAAGGCCGAGAGCCTTGAGCATGGCGACGGCAGCCTTGGTGGAAGGCTTCTCGAAGCCGTAGTCGTCGACGAGCACGAGCTCGCCATCGGCCAGCTTGGCGGACAGCGCGGAGCGCATAGCCAGCTTGACCTCCTTGTTGTTCATACGCTTAGCGTAGGAACGGGGCTTGGGGGCGAAGACAACGCCACCGTGACGCCACTGGGCAGCACGGATGGAACCCTGGCGGGCACGGCCGGTGCCCTTCTGACGCCAAGGCTTCTTGCCGCCACCGGAAACCTCAGAGCGACCCTTAGCAGACTGGGTGCCCTGACGCCAAGAGGCCATCTGGCACTTGACGATGTGGTGCATAACGTGGATGTTCGGCTCGATGCCGTACACCTCAGCGGCGAGCTCGGCCTCGGCGACCTTCTTGCCCTCGCTGTTCTTTACTTCAAACTTTGCCATTTAAGTGTTCTCCTTGGTATGACGCTGGGCTAAATGGGCTGGGCCCTTAGGCCATACGGATGGCGACGAGACCATTCTTGGCACCCGGGACAGCGCCCTTGACCAAGATGAGGTTCTGCTCGGCATCGATGCGGACAACGGAAAGGTTCTTGACGGTAACGCGCTCGTTACCCATGTGACCGGCCATCTTGACGCCCTTGAGGACGCGTGCAGGATAGGCGCACTGACCGATAGAACCGGGGTGACGCTGGAAGTGAGAACCATGCGTCATAGGACCGCGGCGCTGACCCCAGCGCTTGATGCGACCCTGGAAGCCCTTACCCTTGGAGGTACCGATGACGTCGACCTTCTCGACATCAGCGAAATCAGCGACGGTGACGACCTCGCCGACCTTGTGCTCCTCGCCGTTCTCGACGCGGACCTCACGAAGGAAGCGGACAGGCTCGACGCCGGCCTTGGCGAAGTGACCAGCCATGGGCTTGTTCACGTTCTTGGCCTTGATGTCGCCGAAACCAATCTGGACGGCGTCATAGCCGTCAGTTGCCTGAGTTTTAACCTGCGAGACAGCGCAGGGGCCAGCCTGGATGACCGTGACGGGAACGACGTTATCGTTCTCGTCCCAAACCTGGGTCATGCCAATCTTGCGGCCGAGAATCATGCTGATCAAGATATGATCCCAACTCTCGCGTGGTCTTGGGACAATGCGTACACCACCGAGCGTACGCCCCTAGAGGACCACTACTTACACGACGTGCTCCCCAGCCTTGTATTTCGCCCAGACTACCTGACAACCCTATTAAGCAGGCATTTTGTCCAGCCAGAATACTCCCCTGGTTACACACAGCTGTTTAGTATACACGGCTACGGGCGTATCCATCGAGATTCATATTTCACTCACATTGTTTACGCAGGTAAAGTGCGTGGATGGCTCCCGAGCACGGCGGAGGGCCGGAGAAATATATTAAGGTCCCTGCTCTACAGTCCTGCGCAAGACGGAGAGCACATTAAGTGCTCTCCTTTGCGTGCGGAACTCGCGATGACCTTAATATATTTCTCCGGCCCTCCGCCGTGCTCGGGAGACGCCACGTTGATGTCTGCTAAACCTTGCTCGCTCAGGCTAATGACTTTGTTGGGGGTCCACTATTTGCTGAAGGGTGAACTTACATTGATGGGGCTCGCCTTCTGCTTGTGGCTTTGCCTCTTCAAAATCGAAGATCATGATGGCGCAGTTGGGGAGTTTTGTTGGGAGCTCGAAGCCCTCTGGGGCTGCGGCCTTGATGAATTGGCGGCTGGCGCTGCCGTGGCTTACTGCTAGGAGGGTTTCGATGCCCTCGGCGCCCATGAGATTGGTGAGAGTGCCTACCATGCGCTCCTGCAGGGCATGACTTCCTTCTCCTCCAAAGGGAACCAAGTCCTCGCCTGGATCCCAGACGTCGGTGGGCAGCGCATCGTGGGGACCCTCTTCGAAGGAGCCGTAGCTGCGCTCGATGATGCCTCCGCAGGGCTCGACTGCTGCATCAAGGCCGAGGAGTTCGGTTGCGACAAGACTTGCCGTGTCCATGGCTCGGCCTAAGGGCGAAGAGACCACTTTGTCGGGAACGACGTCGTGGTCCTTGAGCCATGCGGCTGCCATTCCCGCTTGTTTGCGGCCCAGGTCGGTCAACGGAGAATCGCAGCGGCCCTGGACCAGCTTTTTAACGTTGAATTCTGTCTGGCCGTGGCGGAGTAGATATAGACGCTTCATGCTCTCCCCTTCTGTATAACTTGCTTTACCGGCGCAGCCCTACTCGTGGGCATGGCCGACATAGTCTTCGTCGATCGTGATCTTGGCAATCGACTTAGGATATTCGGATTCGACACGTTTCGCCAACGCGCGCTTTAGGTCCTCGGCGTTCATCGCCAAATCCGAGGGTCGCATGCAGTCAAAAATCACATTGGTGTGCGTGGGGCCCGGAACACAGCGCAGGTCGTGGATCGAGAGGCGGCTATCGATCTCTTGAGCCATAGCGTTGATGCGCAGATGCATGCTCGCCACTTTGGGGTCGTCGGTCACGATGGGGTCGTAATGGAGCGTGACGATCATACCGTCTTCGTTCCTAAACGACCGCTCGATGTTATCGAGCGTGTCGTGACTTTCCAGCGGGCTGGCCTCGGCTGCCATCTCGGCATGAGCGCTTGCGAACTTCCTGCCCGGGCCGTAGTCGTGAACCATCAGGTCGTGAACGCCCAAAACGCCGGGGTAGCTCATGATCTTGTCTCGAATGTGCTTGACCAGCTTGGGATCGGGCGCCTGGCCCAAAAGCGGGCTCACCGTATCTTGGATGAGCTCAAAGCCGCTCCAGCCGATATAGGCGCCAACGGCAAGTCCAACCCATGCATCAAGATTGATGTGCGTCACCTGCGAAACAATTGCGCACGCTAACACGGCGCCCGTGGCTAGGACATCGTTCTTTGAGTCCTGAGCGGTCGCATGCAGCGTCTCGGACTCAATGCGATCGCCGAGCTTTTGGTTGAGGGCCGCCATCCACAGCTTAACGACCATCGAAAGCGCAAGGACTGCCACCAGGGCAAGCGAGAACTCGACAGGTTCGGGTTGGATGACGCGCTCAACCGAGGACTTGATAAGCTCAAGGCCGATCAGCAGCACGAGCGCCGCCACGACCAGACCCGAGAGATACTCGTAGCGGCCATGGCCGTAAGGATGCTCGGGGTCTGCTGGCTTGCCCGCCAGCTTAAAGCCCAGCACGCTCACGATGTTCGAGCTGGCGTCGGACAGGTTGTTCATGGCATCCGCCACGATCGAAACCGATCCCGACAGCACGCCAATTGCACCCTTCGCAGCGCATAGTGCCACATTGGCGAGAATACACACCACGCCCGTCAACGTGCCCACGCGCGCACGGTCGCCCTGCGCACGACGAACAATCCACTCGACCATCCTCATCAGTCCCCACGGTACTACCTAATATCTATTGCTCAAACGGATTGTAGTGTAGCCACTTTGTCCTCCAGATACAAAAAGGCCGCAACCCACACGAGCCACGGCCTTGGAACATGACAAAGGAATCGTCCTTTGTCGCACAGGTTTATGCGCTTACTTCAGCAGCGCTCGCCACTGTTTCGGGCGAATCGGCTTCGTCTTCTGCCGCCCACCCCTTCGCCGGCACCACGCCAAAGCAGTAGCTCAGCGCCGCAGACACCGCAAATGCCACACCGCCGGCAACGCAGCACCACAGCAGGTTCGAGATGCCGCCCGTGGCAAAGCCAATGACCATGAGGACATTTGTCATGCCGATGGTATAGGCCGTAACGTGGCCCACGGCTGCAACAAGGCCTCCGACGGCGCCGCCAATGGCCATGCACGTCAGGCACCTGCCATATTTAAAGCCGCAACCGTACAGCGCCGGCTCGCTTACGCCGCCAAGAACACCCGAGATTGAATAGCCCAGCATGAGCGCCTTCTCGTCCTTATCCGCAACGCGGAGCGACGCGCCAAAGGGCATGCCCCAAACGGCGAACGTTGCCATCGTCGCGGCGATCAGGATGCACGAATCCGTTCCCACACTCATAAACTGCGCATAGGCGAGCGATAGGACAACGTTGCTGACGCCCGCGATCTTTAGGAACTCCCAACCCGCGGCAAGCCCCATGAGCGTGAGCAGCGACACGACGCCACCGGAATTGCCAAGCATAAACATAAGCTGGCCCAGCAGCATGCCCAGATAGCTGCCCGCCGGCGCCGTGATACACAGCGAAACCGGAACCATGACAAGCATGGTCGCAAACGGAACGAACGAAAACGCCACGGCCTTGGGGATAATGCGCTGAAAGAAACACTCCACTCGCCATAGCACGGGCACCGAGATGAGAACCGGAATAACAGTCGTCGTGTAATCGTTGACCGGCGCGGGAACCAGACCATACACATAAGTCATCGATGCCCCCGCCGTCGATGCGGCATCGACAAGCTTAAGCAGATCGGGTGCAATCAATACGCCGCCCAGCATCATACCCAGCTGCTCCGAGCAACCGAGCTGGCGGGCGGCCGCCCAACCAAGATAAATGGGCAAAAAGTAGTAGCCGGCGTTGTAGAGCCAACTGTAGAACAGGCGATAGATTTCGGAATCGGCAGACCACAGGCCCAGCATGCCTTCGCCCATAATGACGGCGACGGTGCGGAACAATGCCGCGCAGACAATAAACGGCAGAGCCGACATCATGCTTTTGGACAGATAGTCCACCACGGCCATGGCGTTTGATGAAACCGTCGTTGTAAACGAGGTGTTAGAAACTTGTGGCATGGAACGCCTTTCCCAATGTGACATGCGGACTGTCCCTTTGTCACATCGTGCGGTACTGACCGATTGCGCGGTACTTTTCGTAGCGGAGGTTCGTGAGGGTCGCGTCGTCGAGCTGCTCAAGCGTATCGAAGGCATCAAATGCCGAGGACATGACGGCACCGGCGATCTCCTCATGCGACAGGCCCCTATCGTCAACAATGCCGTCGATGATGCCGAGTGCCAACAGATCGGGGGCTGTGAGCTTCAGCGCCTCGGCGGCCTCATTCGCGCGCTCGGTATCCTTCCACAGGATCGACGCACAGGCCTCGGGGCTCACGACCGAATAGGCCGAGCTCGAGAGCATCAGGATGCGGTCGGCCACGGACAGCGCCAGCGCGCCACCAGAGCCGCCCTCGCCTGTCACCACCGAGACAATCGGCGTCTTAAGGCCGCTCATCTCCATGAGATTCTGGGCAATCGCCTCGCCCTGGCCGCGCTCCTCGGCACCGATGCCGCAAAACGCGCCCGAAGTATCGACCAGGCACAGAACCGGTCGACCAAACTTTTCGGCCTGGCGCATCAGGCGACGCGCTTTGCGGTAGCCCTCGGGATGCGCCATGCCAAAGTTGCGGCGCATGCGCTCTTTGGTCGTGGTGCCGCGCTCGATGGCGATGACCGTTACGGGGCGTCCGTCTTTCCAGCCAATGCCAGCCACCACAGCGGCGTCGTCGCCAAAGTAACGGTCGCCGTGCAGCTCCACAAATCCATCCAGGCCCAGCGAGACCATCTCACCCGCCGTGGCGCGATCTGCCGAGCGGGTCTGCTTGACAATCTCGAGCGCGGTTTTTGGTGCCGCCGAGCGCTTAAACAAGTGTCCCAACTTTTTGCCGCGGCGAACCGCATGCACGATTTCATGCGGTGCCCCCAGGCCAGGCGCGTGCCCTTCGTGCAGCGCCAGCAGCTCGCCTACCGTGAGCGCAATCTCGCCACGCGGAACAACGGCATCGCAAAAGCCGTGCTCCAGCAAAAACTCGGAGCGCTGGAATCCCTTGGGCAGACGCTTGTGCATGTTCTGCTCGATCACGCGCGGGCCGGCAAATGCCGTCAGGGCATCGGGCTCGGCCAGGATAATGTCGCCTTCCATGGCAAAGCTCGCGGTTACGCCTCCGGTCGTGGGATCGGTGAGCACCGTGATATACAGGCCGCCCGCCTCGCTGTGGCGCCTAACCGCCGCAGAAATCTTGGCCATCTGCATAAGCGATGTCACGCCCTCTTGCATGCGCGCACCGCCCGAAACGGTAAAGCCGACGACCGGCAATCCCAGCTCGATCGCGCGTTCAAAGACGCGACAGATCTTTTCGCCCACCACGGAACCCATCGAGCCCATCATAAAGTTGGCATCCATAAAGAAGAGCGCGGTATCGCAGCCGCAGATTTTGCCCCTGCCGCACACAACGGCATCGCGCTCGCCCGAACGTTCGCAAGCGCTCTTAAGCTTGTCGGCATAACCGGGAAACGAGAGGAAGTCCTCTGACGCCAGTTCGGCATCCCACTCCTCAAACGTGCCCTCGTCGACCGTCATGCGCATGCGCGCGCGACCGCTCACGCGAAAGTGTTTACCGCAGCGAGGGCAGACCTCGAGGTTGTCGTGCAGGCGCGCCTCATCGATCACGCGGCGGCACTCCGGGCACTTGATAAACACGTGGCGCGCGGGAAACTCGGCGCACGACTCGGTTATCGGCCCCTCAAGGACATTGACCGTCTTCGCTTTTCTATTCATCAGCATAGAGATGCCCCATCAGATCGGTGTGATACATGCCCGACAAGAACTCGTCGTTTGCCAGCACGTCGAGCTGAAGCTCGCTGTTTTCGCTTACGCCCTCAATCACGAGCTCGCCCAGGGCCGAGCGCATCTTGCGAATGGCGCCGTCGCGCGTGGGCGCACACACGATGAGCTTGCCGAGCATGGAGTCGTAGTACGGCGGAACTTTTGCACCGGTAAACATGGCCGAATCCCAGCGCACACACGGACCACCCGGTACACGCAACGCAGTGACCGTTCCGCATGACGGCAGGAAGTCCGGTGTTTCGGCATTGATGCGGCACTCCATGGCATGATTGCGGACTGGTATGTCCTCCTGCTCAAAGGGCAGAGGCTGGCCGGCAGCCACGCGCAGCTGCCACTTAACCAGGTCGGTATCGGTCACAAACTCCGTAACCGGATGCTCAACCTGCAAACGCGTGTTCATTTCCATAAAGTAGAAATTGCCGTCGTCCGAGTACAGAAACTCGATGGTGCCAGCGCCCTCATAGCCAACGGCACGAGCCAGGTCGCGCGCGGCCTTGTGCATGCGCGCGCGAATACCATCGCGTCCGTCGAGGCACGGCGCGGGGCTCTCCTCGATCAGCTTTTGGTTGCGGCGCTGCACCGAGCACTCGCGCTCGCCGAGCGAAAACACATGGCCCTGCTTATCGGCCATAATCTGCACCTCAACGTGGTGCGCCGGCGCGACGAACTTCTCCATGTAGCACTCGCCGTCGCCAAAAACGGCCTCGCCCTCGGCACGCGCCTCGATGAACGCCTTTGCCGCATCTTCCACGCGCTCGACCTTGCGAATGCCGCGACCGCCACCACCTGCACGCGCCTTAATAAGCACGGGGCAGCCAATGCGCTCGGCCTCGGCCGTCGCCTCCTCGGGGCTTTTGAGCAAATCGCAGCCCGGCACGATGGGCACGCCCGCCGCGGCAGCCGTTCTACGTGCGGCATCCTTGTCGCCCATGCTGTCGATGACCTCGGCCGAGGGACCAACAAACGCCAGACCGTACTTGTCGCAGTCGCGCACAAAGCTCGCCTTCTCGGAGAAAAAGCCATAGCCGGGATGAATTGCCTTAGCTCCCGACTTTACGGCACAGGTGAGCACGGCATCGTCGTTGAGGTAGCTCTCGGCAAGACGCGGGCCGCCGATGCAATACGCCTCGTCGGCAAGCTGCACGTGTAGCGCGTCCGCATCGGCCGTGGAATAAACGGCGACGGTCTTGATGCCCATATCGCGGCACGCGCGGATAACACGGACCGCGACTTCTCCGCGGTTGGCGATGAGCACTTTGTCGAACATGAAGCCTTCCTTAACTTTCGTGCATGAGTGCAAAAGACATATCGGCGCGGCAGCACACCTCACCGTTGACGCTCGCAGTACCCGTCGCAAAGCGGAACGGCCCGCGCGCACGCGTGATGGTGCACACCAGATCAACCGTGTCGCCCGGGCGCACCGGACGCTTAAAGCGCACCTTATCGAGGCTCGTATAGAACGGCGTCGCGCCGCGCGCCTCCTCGTCGCCCATCAGCAGCACGCAACAGTTTTGGGCGAGCATCTCGCACTGAATCACGCCGGGGACTACCGGGTTTCCCGGAAAATGCCCCTGCAAAAAGTACTCGTCACCCGTAATCGTGATCTTGCCGTGGGCCTCGTCGCCCACCAGCTCGGCCTCGTCGAGCAAAAGCATCGGTTCGCGATGCGGCAACAGCTTCTTGAGCTCTTCTTTGTTCATGGATATCACCTATCCGATCCTCATGAGGCAGCTTCCAAACTCCACAAGGTCGCCGTCGGCCACGCAGATCTCGAGCACCTCGCCATCCGCCTCTGCCGTTACCTCGTTGAGAACCTTCATGGCCTCGATGATGCAGAGGGTCTCGCCGGCCTTGACCTTGGAGCCCACGTGCACAAACGGCTCGTCGCCCGACGCCGGGGCAGCATAGAAAACGCCGACCATGGGAGCGGTCACCTCGGTGCCCTTGGGCTCCGGTGCGGCGGCAGGCGCCTGCGCGGCGGGCTCCGGTGCGGCAGGCGCGACTGTGGGAGCTGTAACTTGAGCGGCCATGGCACTCGGCACGGGCATGGGCACGGCAACCGGCTGCGCCGCACTCGCGCGCTCGAGCTCGACCGCGGTGCCATCGGGCTCCTCAACACGCACGCGCGTGAGGCCGCGGTCCTCCATAACATCGGCTATCTCGGCAAGTCTTTTGGAATCCATGCTCTAGCTCCTTGCATATCTACGCAGCGCGATGGCGGCGTTGTGCCCGCCAAAGCCCAGGTTGGTCGAAAGCGCCCAGGTAAGGTCGGCGCGAACCGCACGATTAGGCGTGTAATCAAGATCGCAGGCGGGATCGGGCGTGTGGTAGTTAATGGTCGGGGGCACCACGCCCTGCTCGAGCGCCATGGCACAGGCCATGACCTCGATGGCCCCCGTGGCACCGATCATGTGCCCCGTCATCGACTTGGTCGACGAGACGTGCGCGGCGCGTGCCGCGTCCTCGCCGAGTGCACGCTTAATGCCCGCCGTCTCGGACGAATCGTTGAGTTTAGTCGAGGTGCCGTGAGCGTTGATGTAGAGGCCCTCGGAAGGCTTAACGTCGCCCTCGGCCACCGCCAGCGATATCGCACGGGCAATGCCGGCAGCCTCGGGATCGGGGCTCGTGATGTGATAGGCATCATCGGTGTTGCCGTAGCCCACGACCTCGGCATAAATGTGCGCACCGCGCGCCTGCGCATGTTCCATGCTCTCGAGCACGAGCACGCAGGCGCCCTCGCCCATCACAAAGCCGTCGCGATTCGCATCGAACGGACGACAAGCCGTCGCAGGATCGGGGTTGGTGGTCAATGCGCGGCAGGACGTAAAGCCCGCAACGGCATCGGGGATAATTGCGGCCTCGGCGCCGCCCGCGAGGATCGCGTCGGCATAGCCGTGCTTGATGGCGCGGAACGCCTCACCCACCGCATGGGCAGAAGTCGCGCAGGCAGTCACGACGGGTAGGGTCGGGCCCTTTGCCTTATGGCGAATCGCGATGTTGCCCGAAGCCATGTTGGGAATCATCATCGCGATCATGTAAGGCGATGCGCGACGAGGCCCCCGATCGGCGATCGCGTGGACGTTGTCGACGAGTGTCTGCATGCCGCCCACACCCGAGCCCACGTAGACGCCCAGGCGCTCTCGATCGATGGCGCCTTCGACATCAAAGCCCGCATCGTGCATGGCCTCGTCCGAAGCCGCCATCGCAAACTGAACGCAGGGGTCGAGATGCTTGGCGTCACGCTTGCCAAAGTACTCGTTGCCGTCAAAGCCCTTGACCTCGGCCGCCACCTTGACAGCAAACGCATCCGTATCGAAGTGCGTAATCGGGCCGATGCCACAGGTCCCGGCACACATGGCCGCCCAGGTGGCAAGCGCGGTGTTGCCGAGCGGCGATACGGCACCTATGCCGGTGATTGCAACTCTCTGTTCCATCATGGTCTCCTCATCCAAGCCGTTCTTCGGCCCTGGTTTCTACATCGCCATTCCGCCGTCGACGCGTACAACCTCGCCCGTAATGTAGGAAGCCGCATCGCTCGCCAGAAAGCGCACCACGCCGGCCACTTCCTCGGGGCGCGCCATGCGCTTTAGGGGAATCTGCTCCTCGGTTGCCGCGCGAACCTTCTCCGAGAGCTTTGACGTCATATCCGTCTCGACAAACCCCGGGGCGACCGCGTTCACTCGTACGCCGCGGGGCGCAAGCTCGCGCGCTACCGCCTTGGTAAGCCCTATCACGCCCGCCTTGGAGGCAGCGTAGTTGGCCTGCCCGGCATTGCCCATCAGGCCCACAACCGAGCTCATGTTGATGACGCAACCGCCGCGCTGGCGCATAAAGGTCTTGGCGAGCGCGCGCGTCGTATTGAACGTGCCCTTGAGATTGACATCGAGCACGCGGTCGAAGGCATCGTCGCCCATACGCATGAACAGGCCGTCGCGCGTGATGCCGGCGTTGTTGACGAGCGCCCAAATGGAGCCAAAGTCGTTGAGGACCGTCTCCACGCACGTGTTGACGGCGGCGGGATCGGCCACGTCACATTGATATGCGCGCGCCGTGGCGCCAGCCGCCTCGCAGGCCTCGCACGCCTCGCACGCCGCATCGACGCTGCCGGCATAAACGACGGCGATATCGTAGCCATCCTCCGCCAGGCCCACGGCACAAGAGCGACCAATGCCGCGTGAGCCGCCCGTGACCAGCGCCACGCGGCGCGATCCGTCGCGCCCGAGCGCGCCGTTGTTCAAGTTGCCCATGTCATTCCTTTCGGGTTACAGCCCTGTGGACTATGCGAGCTCGTCGGCAATAGCTGCGACCTGCTCGGCCGTTTCGCACGAATACACGCGAACGTCGCTCAGCGTACGCTTGACCAGGCCCGACAGCGTTTTGCCAGGGCCGACCTCAATAAACGTGTCGATGCCCTGATTCTGCAGAGTATGCAGCGTGTCGACCCAACGAACGGCATGACTCACCTGATTGGCCAAGACATCCGATGCCGCTCGCGGGTCCGCCGGATAGGGCGCCGCCGTCATGTTTGCCATGACCGGAATCAGCAGCGGTGACGGCGCGTGGCCGGCTTGGATATACGTCGCCAGCCCCTCAGTCGCCTCGGCCATATAGGGGCTATGAAATGCGCCCGACACCGCGACTTTCATAGCGCGGCCGCCAGCCTCTTTTACTAGGACGTCGAGCTCCTGCAGCGCCTCGGGCGCTCCGGCAACAACCGTCTGCTGCGGACTGTTGTAGTTGACCGGCCAGCAGTCCTCGCCGGCCTGTTTTGCCAGGTTCTCGACTTGCGCCGCATCGAGCTTGATGACGGCGCGCATGCCGCCCGGATGGCGCTCGGCAGCCGCGGCCATCAGCGCCGCGCGCTCGCACACGAGCTCAAAGCCCGCTCGCGTATCGAACGCCCCCGCAAAGGTGAGCGCGGCGACCTCGCCAAGCGAAAAACCCGCACAGGCGGCAGGTACCACGCCGCGCTCACGCAGGGCGGCAGCCGCTGCCAGATCGTGAACGAACACGCACGGCTGCGTGTTCTCGGTCTGCGAGAGTTCCTCCTTGGAGGCGCTTCGGCACTGCTCACTGGTCCCCGGGCGCACCTCGTCGACAATGGCGAACACCTCGGCGGCCGCCGGCGATGCCTCGATCAGGTCGACGCCCATCGCGGGGTGCTGGGCGCCCTGGCCGGCAAACAGAAACGCTACGCCACCCATGCGCACGCACCCTTCAGGACGTGCTCGGCGCCATCGACTAGGTCGTCAACGATTTCACGTGCACTTTGGCGCTCGTTGACCATGCCGGCAATCTGTCCACACAAAAACGAGCCCTCTTCGTAATCGCCGTCCTTGGCGGCCTTGCGAAGGGCGCCCGTGCCCATGGCCCCGAGCTCCTCGACGCTTACGCCCGCCGCCTCGCTCTTGGCGTAGGCGTTAGTGAAGGGGCTCTTGAGGGCACGCACCGGGTGTCCCGTCGAGCGGCCGGTCGCACGCGTCGAGGTGTCGTTGGCCTTCAGGACCATCTCCTTGTACTGCTCCGATACGGTGCACTCATCTGCGATCAGAAAGCGCGTACCCACCTGCACGCCGGCGGCGCCCAGCATAAAGGCGGCCGCCACGCCGCGGCCATCGGCGATACCGCCAGCCGCAACCACGGGAATATCGACCGCATCGACAACCTGTGGCACCAGTGCCATCGTCGAGGTCTCGCCAATATGGCCGCCTGATTCGGTACCCTCGGCAACCACGGCAGTGGCTCCACGACGCGCCACGAGACGCGCCAGCGCCACCGAGGCAACGACCGGGATGACCTTGATGCCCGCCTCGTTCCACGCCTTCATGTACTTGGTGGGATTGCCGGCACCCGTCACGACGACCGGCACCCGCTCGTCAATCACGACCCGCGCGACCTCGTCGGCAAACGGGCTCATGAGCATGACGTTGACGCCAAAGGGCTTATCCGTCCTGGCGCGCAGCTCATGAATCTGGTCGCGCAGCCAGTTGGCGTCGGCGTTCATGGCCGCGATAATCCCTAAGCCGCCCGCCTCGGACACTGCGGACGCCAGCGAGGCGTCGGCGATCCAGGCCATACCGCCCTGGAACACGGGCTTTTCGATGCCGAGCAGATCGCAGAGAGGAGACTTGAGCATCACTACTTCTCCAATGCCGCCTCGACCGTATCGACGAACTCGCCGACCGTCTTGGGGTTCTCCTCGGTATCGAGCTCAATGCCAAACTCGTCCTCGACGGCAACGAGGATCTCGACGGTACCCAGGCTGTCGAGGCCAATCTCCTCGAGCGTGGACTCGGGCTTCATCTCGACATCGTCAAGGCCGGCGGTCTCGCGGATAACGTCGCAAACGCGCTCGAAGGTCTTCTGATCTGCCATGGTAGTTCTCCTTTGTTTGTGCCCCAGGGGCGTTTTCATTTCCTATGTGCAACTACTTCCAGCGAAGTAGATAGCCACCTACATCCAAGCCGGCGCCAAATCCAACGAGGGCGATGGTGTCGCCCGCATTCAGTGCGTTGGTGCGCGCCAGCCGATCAAGCGCAAAGGGAATGCAGGCGCTCGAAATATTGCCGGTTTCACGCAACGTTCGGACCACACGGTCGTCCGGCACACCTAAGCGCTTGACCGCCTGGCTCAGGATTCGTTCGTTAGCCTGATGGAATACAAAATGATCGATGTCTTCGACCGCAATGCTCGCATCGCTCGCAAGCTTATGGACCATGTCGCAGATGGCATTGACGCCGAACTTGAACACACGACGACCGTTCATGGACAGCACGCTTTCGCGGTCCTGCGCTGTCTTATACGGCGAGGAGCCCGCCAATCCGGGGACACGCAGTGTTTCGACGTCAGGCGACGTCGAAAGCTCAACGGCGAGGGGATTCTCTCCCCCAGCCTCTATGACCGCAGCACCCGCGCCATCGCCAAAGAGCACGCAGGTGGCACGGTCGGTCCAGTCGAGCGCGCGCGTCATCTGCTCGGCAGCAACGATAAGCACGCGCCTGGCACGACCGCGGGCGATATAGCCCTCGGCGACATCGAGCGCAAATACGAAGCCGGCACAAGCCGCCGAAACGTCGAAGGCAGGACATGTGGCACCCAGGCGCTCAGCAACGGCGCACGCTTCGGCGGGAACGAGATGGTCGCCCGTCGTCGTCGAACAGACGATAAGATCCAGCTGACTCGCATCGATTCCGGACGTCTGGAGCGCTTGCTCGCTCGCTGCCACGGCAAGGTCGTCGAGCGACTCGGTGGTGCACACATGGCGGCTCTTGATGCCTGTGCGGGTAAAAATCCACTCATCCGAGGTATCGAGGAACTCGGACAGCTCGTCATTGGAAACACTGCGCTTGGGAAGCGCCGAGCCTGTTCCAAGAATCGTGAAACCCATCACTAACCTCCTTTGAGTTGTTGACGTGTTTACATCGACCAAGAGAGGATAGCGCATTCTTCGCTTTGTTGACGTGTTAACATTAAATTGTCCAAATGCGACAAAGGCTTCACATTGTGTCTATCTCTCGACACCATTGCGTCATTCACTTATTCATTAAGGAGGTAGCAGCCGCTATGGATGCCCAATTAACGATAGTCGACGTAACCGGATCGACCAACGATGACCTGCTCGAGGCAGGAAAACAGGGAGCGCCGCACGGCACGGGGCTTGCCGCCCGCGCGCAAACGGCAGGACGCGGCCGACGCGGCCACAAGTGGGATTCAACCGCCGGCAACCTGTTGCTCTCGATTGTCCTACGTCCTCGTGTTAATCCCGCCAAGTACTCTGGCCTTGCCGCCGTCAGCGGCCTAGCGGTGCTCGAGGCGCTCGAGGCGCAAGGTCTTGCTAACGAGATCGGCCTCAAATGGCCCAACGACCTCGTCGCACGAGGACATAAGCTCGGCGGCATCTTGGTCGAGGCGGCTCGTGACAACGAAGGCAAGCCCTTTGCCGTCTGCGGCATTGGCGTCAATGTGAACTATGTGCCCTCGGAGGTTCCCGATAGCGGCCTGCCGGCAATCGGTCTGTCAGACCTCAACGAGAATGTTCCCACCGTCGATGTCCTACTCAAGGAGGTCTATCACACCGTCGTAAACGCTGTGGACGCGTGGGTAGATCTGCTCAACGCCATGGAAGAAGACGCTGGTCCGATCGCGCCCGTTCACGATGATTATGTCGCTCATCTCAATTGGATTGGGGAGCACGTTATCGCCCGTTCCCCTGCCGGTGACGAGCTGGCACGTGGCATCTTTCAAACGGTCGATGCCTTTGGTCGCGCGTGTATCGAAACGGAAGACGGCTTACGTTCCTTCCATTTTGAGGAGGCATCGCTGCGTCCCATGGGTAAATAAGGCGCCACAGCCACCCGCTCGACAGCATTACCCGGCCCCCCCAAGGTCATCATTCAAAACAAAAGAGCCCCGCTACCAAAATGGCAGCGGGGCTCTGTAAGCTATGAGCGATATCGCTTAGAGCTTGATGTCGATGTCGACACCAGCGGGGAGGTCGAGACGCATGAGCGAATCAACGGTGCCCGAGGTGGGGTCGAGGATGTCGATGAGGCGCTTGTGGGTGCGCATCTCGAACTGCTCACGGGAGTCCTTGTTCACGTGCGGCGAGCGGATAACCGTGTACAGGTTGCGCTCGGTGGGCAGGGGGACAGGACCGGAAACGCGAGCACCGGTCTTCTGAGCGGTCTCGACGATGAGCTTCGCGGACTGATCGACGACCTCGTGATCATAGCCCTTGAGGCGAATGCGGATCTTCTGGGTAGCCAACTTAAACCTCCAAAGAGTGCGAGAGATGATCTCGCGGATTACGTAACAGGGAGCTCGAACTTAGGCGTTCTTGCTCATGACCTCGTCCACGATGGACTTGGGCGCGGGCTCATAAGAGTCGAACTGCATCGTGTAGGATGCACGGCCCTGGGTCTGGGAGCGAAGGTCGGTAGCGTAACCGAACATCTCGCCCAGCGGCACCTTGGCACGGATGAGCTTGCTGTTCTTGCGATCCTCCATGCCCTCGATCTTGCCGCGGCGACCGGAGAGGTTGCCCATAACGTCGCCCATGTACTGCTCGGGGGTCTCGACCTCGACAGCCATGATCGGCTCGAGCAGCTGCGGATCGGACTTCTTGAGGGCGTCCTTGATAGCCATGGAACCGGCGATCTTGAAGGCGGCCTCGGAGGAGTCGACCTCGTGGTAAGAACCGTCGAACAGGGTGACCTTGACGTCGAGGACCGGGAAGCCGGCGATAACACCGGTGTTCAGGGCCTCCTGGATGCCCTTGTCGATGGACGGGATGTACTCCTTGGGCACGACGCCGCCGACGATAGCGTTGACGAACTCGTAGCCGAAGCCCTCCTCCATCTTCTCGAGCTTGATGACGGCGTGGCCGTACTGACCGCGACCACCGGACTGACGGACGAACTTGCCCTCAGCCTTCTCGACGTCGTGACCAGCGGTCTCGCGGTAGGCAACCTGGGGCTTACCAACGTTAGCGTCAACCTTGAACTCACGGAGCAGACGGTCGACGATGATCTCGAGGTGCAGCTCGCCCATGCCGGCGATGATGGTCTGGCCGGTCTCGTGGTTGGTGGACACCTGGAAGGTCGGGTCCTCCTCGGCGAGCTTGGTCAGAGCCAGGGACATCTTGTCCTGCTCGGCCTTGGTCTTGGGCTCAATGGCAACGTCGATAACGGGCTTGGCGAACTCGATCTTCTCGAGGACGATCTCCTTGCCCTCGGCGCACAGGGTGTCACCGGTGGTGGAGTTCTTGAAGCCGACGCAAGCGACGATGTCGCCAGCGGCAGCGTCGTCACGGTCGATACGCTCGGCGGCGTTCATCTCGAGGATGCGGCCGAGGCGCTCGCGCTGACCGTTGGAAGCGTTGACCACGTAGGAGCCGGACTCGGCACGACCGGAGTAAACGCGGACGTAGGTGAGCTTACCGACGAACGGGTCGGTCATGATCTTAAAGACCAGGCCGGAGAAGGGCTCGTCGAAGGAAGGATGGCGCTCGATCTCCTCGCCGGTGTCCGGATCGGTACCGGTGACGCCCTCGACGTCAAGCGGGCTGGGCAGGTAGTCGACGACAGCGTCGAGCAGCTCCTGAACGCCCTTGTTCTTGTAGGCGGAGCCCACGAAGACGAGGTTGAGCTCGTTGGCCAGGACGCCCTTGCGCAGAGCTGCCTTGAGCTCCTCGACGGTGAAGTCCTCCTCCATGAGAATCTTCTCCATGAGCTCGTCATCAAAGCTGGCAGCAGCGTCGAGGAGCTCCTCGCGCTTGGTGGCAGCGATGTCGGCGAACTCAGCCGGGATCTCGTCCATCGGCTCGGGGTAGGTCATGCCCTTCTCGTCGGCCTTGAAGTCCCAAGCAGTCATGGTGACCAGGTCGATAACGCCCCAGAAGTTGTCCTCGGCGCCCATCGGGACCTGAGCGGCCACGGCGTTAGCGTCGAGACGGTCCTTCATGGTCTCGATAGCGTTGAAGAAGTCAGCGCCCACGCGGTCATACTTGTTGATGAAGGCGATGCGGGGGACGTTGAAGGTGGAAGCCTGACGCCAAACGGTCTCAGACTGGGGCTGGACGCCGGCAACGGCGTCGAAGACGGCGACAGCACCATCGAGGACGCGCAGGCAGCGCTCGACCTCGGCGGTGAAGTCAACGTGGCCCGGGGTGTCGATGATCTGGATGCGGTAGTCCTTACCGTCCTTGTTCCAGAAGCACGTGGTAGCAGCGGAGGTAATGGTTACGCCGCGCTCCTGCTCCTGAACCATCCAGTCCATGGTGGCAGCGCCCTCATGGACCTCACCGATCTTGTGGGTCTTACCGGTGTAGTAAAGAATACGCTCGGTCGTGGTGGTCTTACCAGCATCGATGTGAGCCATGATGCCGATGTTACGGGTATCGGAAAGCTTGTACTTAGGCTTAGCCATGTTAGTTCCTTACCTTAACTTACCAACGATAGTGAGAGAACGCGCGGTTGGCCTCGGCCATCTTGAAGACGTCCTCACGCTTCTTGACGGAAGCGCCCAGGCCGTTGGAGGCGTCGAGGATCTCGTTGGCGAGACGCTCGGCCATGGTCTTCTCCTTGCGAGCGCGGGAGAAGTTGACGATCCAGCGGATGCCCAGAGCGGTGGAACGACGGGAGTTGACCTCCATCGGGACCTGATAGGTAGCGCCACCGACACGCTTGGGCTTAACCTCGAGCGTGGGCTTGACGTTGTCCATAGCCTTCTTGAAGGTAGCGAGAGCGTCGCCACCCTCGGACTTCTCGGCAACGATCTCGAAAGCGGTGTAAACGATGCGCTCAGCGGTGGCCTTCTTGCCATCAAGAAGGACCTTGTTGATGAGCTGAGTCACCAGGCGGTTGTTGTAAACGGCGTCAGGCTGAACCTCACGACGATTAGCTGCTGCACGACGCGGCATGTGAAATCTCCTTAAGTGTCTACCGTGCGGCGCTTAAGCGGCACACGGCGAAAGTATCAAAACGTTATCTGGCTTATTTGGCCTTGGGGCGCTTAGCACCGTACTTGGAACGGGCCTGCATACGGTTCTGGACCGGAGCAGCGTCGTAGGCGCCACGGATGACGTGATAACGGACACCAGGGAGGTCACGGACACGACCGCCGCGGACGAGCACGATGGAGTGCTCCTGCAGGTTGTGGCCCTCACCCGGGATGTAAGCAGTAACTTCGATGCCGTTGACAAGGCGAACACGGGCAACCTTACGAAGAGCCGAGTTCGGCTTCTTGGGGCTCGTGGTGAAGACGCGGGTGCACACGCCGCGCTTCTGGGAGTTGTGCTGCAGAGCAGCGTTCTTGGACTTCTTGGGCACGGAACGACGGCCCTGGCGAACCAGCTGGTTAATAGTAGGCAAAGCGTACTCCTTCTCGAATGATTCCAGCTTTCTGTAAAGTGCAACGGCTTGAATCGAGGGGTCAGCATCCCCCTACGAAACACGCAGTTCGATAGGATACGTGGCGTTAGCTGTGCCGTCAACAGACCACGCCGCCGGGCGTATCCCAAAATTGGCACATTTCCGCAAAGCCTACACAAAAGGAATCCCCTCCTGTGCGCGCTGGCGGATCCCCGGCCCGGGCGGCCCGCTGTTTAAGTTTGCTGCTCTACAGTCCTGCGCAAGACGGAAAGCACATTAAGTGCTTTCCTTTGCGTGCGGAACTCGCGACAAACTTAAACAGCGGGCCGCCCGGGCCGGGGATCCGACGTGCTCGTTGGGGCAACGTTACCTGCCAAAACGGGACAGGTTTATTTTGGTCGGTTTTATCTGCGGAAACGTCGCGCTCCAGCGGTGATCCGCCCTCATCTGTCATAGGGAAATCGGCGGCGTTTTCGGAAGTATGCGGCAAATTCTGGACCTGCCGAGCACACCGGGGTTTTTCGATAATAAACCCGCAGGTAGAGCGCTTGAGCATATACGGTGTGGTCGACCCATCAAGATTTTGCCGCATACTTCAGGAATGCAGGCGAATATCGTGCGGTCTAACCGCCCATTTACCGCAAAGAAGGCCGCTTCCCCTAGTAGAAAGCGGCCCCAAATCTTACGAATAGACGATGGTAAAGGGTTCCGGCGTTTCGGCGCCCCCTGTTGAAGTGCAGCGTGTGCCTTCGAGCGTTACTGAAACCACTTGGTCGACATCAATCAACTTCGTTGGCACCCAGATGTTCTCTCCGCTATTGCGCGTATAAGAAAAATATAAGTTGAACGCCCCTGCGTCGTCATCTTCGATAATCTGCTCCGATCCATCCTTGTAGGTAACCGTCAACTTCTTCGTGACTGCGTCAATGCCCAGATCATCGATGTGCGTCTGGATGGAAAACGGGCTGATCTCGAGAGGCGAGTCATCGGAGCGGAGTTCCTTAGTATCGACGTACGCTCCAACGCTAAACTCGGGCGTCGATGCCTCGAACGGCTTCGCATCCTCTCCTTCGCCCTCGGTCCACGAGATATTCCAGGTGACCGCATGTTGAAAACCTCGCTCGCGATCCATAGAAGCAAAGTACATCGTGCCATTAATGACAGTATCGCTTGATGTGTCCTTATCAATGGTGCAGCGTGTATCAGCCCATTCCTCGCCGAAGTTCATGCTGGGTGTACCGATGCCTTGTTCTTCTTCACCATAGAGAACAAGTTCGCCTGTCTCTGCTGCCGGCTTGTAGTAGTTAACACCATTTGGATTGGACAGCGTAAACGTCACAGCACCGCAGCCGTTTTGGTCGATAGCCATATCATGAATGTCGAGTGTATAGCCGTTGCCCTCGACGGACAGATTGACCTTCTGTACTGAACCCTCCAAGCTTTGGGGCGCGATACCATCACCAAACTCTCTGGTGTAGGTATATTTCGTCCCCGACGAGCCACCTTGAGTCCAGGTAACGGACTCTCCGTTGCCATGGTTTCCCCAGGCAGAGGCAAAATAACTGGAATTGACAACAGCGTAGGCGACCCCTCCGGTCGCCAGCACTCCGGCAAGACATCCGATTACGGCAACATACAGAGGCTTCGCGTGACCCTTTCGGCGAAGCGGCTCGCCAGCAGCGGCATAAAGAACACGGTCAGCAAGATCGCTATCGGCTTGGACGGACTCGAAGGCCTGCTTGATTTGGTTGGATTTCACGGTCGCCCTCCTCTAGGATGAACTTGAGTTTCGATCTGCCGCGAGCTAAACGCGTTCGAACGGTCGCGGCTGGCACATGCAGTAACTCGGCAATCTCTGAAGTCGAGAAGCCCAGATAGTAATAGAGCACGATGGGGATACGGAATCGTTCCGGAAGCCGCATGACATCTGACAGGACGGCCTTGGTCTCATCCTGCGCTGTCGAAAGCGACTCGGCCAGGTTCTCAATATCCTCCACACGCCTCCACGGCTTTCGAAAGAGCGATTTGCATTCATTGATCGTGACCCGGATAAGCCATCGACGAAGATGTTCCCAGCTTTCAAATTGCGCATCGCTTTTGAGTAACTTCAGAAAGACGTCTTGAGCGACATCGTCGGCGTCGGCGCGATCACGCAGGTACGTCAACGCGATCCGAAACACGACATCCCGGTGGTCTTCGACCGCCTGTCTAAAAGCTTGTTCTTCCATAATCACCTCCCGGTGACATTGATGGTTCTTGATGGGGCCCTCACCATAGATACGCTTTGACCGAGTGAAATGTTTCAAATCCAAGCAGGAAAAACCTACCAAAAAATAAATCCGTCACTTTTTGGCAAGGGATCAACGAAACGCAACAGGTTGAACATACGCAAGCGAGCGGCCCCCAGAGCGTACAAGGTGGCATGAAAAAGGCAGGGCATTGACCTTTTGGTCATGCCCTGCCTTTTGAATGACAGATTGTAGCTCTGGGGGCCGCGCAGCGACGGAGGTCGCCGCCGTTCGTTAGAACGGCGGAACTAGTTACTCCTCGTCGTTGTCCTTGGCCTCTTCGGCGTCATCGGTGTCCACGAGCTGGTTGAGCAGCTCGTCGAGGGAAGCCATGTCCTCGTTGATGGCACCGTTGGCGGGAGCCTTCTTGTCGTCGATCGGGGCGCCCAGGAGCTCCTCGTCGGCGTCGGCGTGATGCGTCGGCGTGGCGGAGGTGCCCAGCAGGATGTCGTCCGGACCGTCGGGGCTAAAGACCATCTGCAGCAGCTGCGAGAGGTCTTCCTCGTCGGCAACGTCGTCGTTGTTCTCGAGGATGTAGAGCAGGTCGTGGGCCTCCAGGCCGTCGCGGAGCTCCTCGATCGCCTTGGCACCGATGCCATCGATGCGCAGCAGATCCTCCTCGGACTTGCCGACCAGGTCGCCGACCGTCTCGATGCCGACCTCGCTGAACTTGTTGGTCCAGCGCTGCGACACGCCCAGGTCGTCGAACAGGTACAGGCGAGCCTTCTCGGCGGAGATGGTGTGGCCGTTGCGGGTGAACGAACCGTCAGCACCACCGAACTCGTCGTAGCCGGCCCAGTCGAGCTGCTGCGGGAGCTGCTCGTCCAGGTCCTTGAGCTCAACCGGAGCCCACTCGGGCAGCGACTTGGCGTTGGGCGAAGCCGGGCCGTCGATGTCCACGTAGCCGTCGGCCGTACGATACGTCAGCTTGGCGTTGGCATACGGCTTGAGGCCGGTACCAGCCGGGATCTTCTTACCGACGATGACGTTGGACTTAAGGTCGAGCAGGTGGTCGACCTTGCCCTCGATGGCAGCCTCGGTAAGGACACCGGCGGTGCGGATGAACGAAGCGCTCGACAGCCAGGAGTCGATGTTGGACGCGACCTTGAGCGTACCCAGGATGACGGGCTCGGCCACGGGAGCCTGACCGCCCAGACGGGCAACGCGCTCGACCTCGTCGGCGAACTCGTAGCGGTCGACGTACTGACCAAGCAGGTACTTGGAGTCGCCGGGGTTGGTGATCTGAACGCGACGCAGCATCTGACGTGCGAGCACCTCGATGTGCTTGTCGTTCAGGTCGACGCCCTGGCTGGTGTAGACGTCCTTAACGCTCTCGACGAAGGTGTGCATCGTCGACTCGATGTCGGTCAGCTTGCGCAGGTTGCGGAAGTTGACGAAGCCCTTGGTGATCTGGTCGCCGGCGCGAACCTCGCAGCCGTCCTCGATCTCGGGCATAAAGCGCACCGAAGCGGGGACGCGACGCTCGTCGAGGACACGGGTGTGATCCTCAGAGTCGGTGAGCGTCAGCACGTACTCGGACTTCTCGGGCTTAATCGAGAGGTGACCGGAGTACGGAGCCAGCTCGGCCTCGCGACCCAGGATCTTCTCGTTGACGTTGCCGACGATATCGAACATACGGCTGACCGTAGGCAGACCCTGCGTAATATCGTCGACGCCAGCGACGCCGCCGGAGTGAATGGTACGCATCGTAAGCTGCGTACCGGGCTCGCCGATGGACTGGGCGGCAATAATGCCGACCGCGGTACCGATGGCGACCGGACGACGGGTGGAAAGATCCCAGCCGTAGCACTTCTGGCACACGCCGTACTTGGAGCGGCAGGTGAGCAGCGCGCGGAGCTTGACCTTCTTGAGGCCCGCATCGACCATCTTCTGGATGTCGGCGACCTTCTCGATGTAGCCGTCCTGCTCAAAGAGCACGGTGCCATCGGGAGCCACGACGTCCTCAATGAAGCAACGGCCGACGAGGTCGGTGTTGAGGTCGGTGGTGCCGGGGATGATGAGGTTGTAGGTGACGCCCTCGTGCGTACCGCAGTCCTCCTCGCGGACGATGACGTCCTGGGCCACGTCGACCAGACGACGGGTCAGGTAACCAGAGTCCGAGGTGTGGGATGCGGTATCGACCAGGCCCTTACGGGCGCCGTAGGTCGAAATGAAGTACTCGAGCGGCAGCAGGCCCTCGCGGAAGTTCGCCTTAATGGGAAGGTCGATCGTCTCGCCGGACATGTCTGCCATCAGGCCACGCATGCCGCCGAGCTGACGCAGCTGGGTCTTAGAACCACGGGCGCCGGAGTCGGCCATCATGTACAGCGGGTTCTCCTCGTCGAACATGTCGAGCATGAGCGCTGCAACCTTGTCGGTACAAGCGGTCCACTCGTTAACGACTTCGATGTGGCGCTCCGTCTCGTTGATGAAGCCCTCCTCGAAGTACTCGTTGATCTGGTCGACGTTGGCCTGGGCGCGGTCAAGCAGCTCCTGCTTCTCGGCAGGGATGAGAGCGTCCCACACCGAGATGGTGAGGCCGGCGCGGGTAGCGTAGTGGAAGCCGGAGTACTTGATGGCGTCGAGGATCGGGCCGACCTTGGCCTCGGGGTAACGATCGCAGCAGTCCGCAACCAGCTTGGCCACGTCGCCCTTGACCATCTTGTAGTTCATGAACTCATAGTCTTCGGGCAGGCACTGGCGGTTGAAGATGATGCGGCCGATAGAGGTCTCGAAGCGCGCGGTCTTGTTGCCGGTGACGTCGTAGTCGACAAACTCGTTCTTGCCGTTCTTGACGCGGAAGATACGGGTGCCGTCCTCGTTGATGACGTTGGCATCGGCAGCGGACACGCGAACCTGGATCTTGGCCTGCATGTCGACCTCGGAACGGCAGTCATAGGCGTGCAGCGCGTCGTCGAAGCTGGCGAACACGTGGTTCTCGCCCGGCAGACCGTCGCGGACCTGGGTCAGGTAGTACACACCGATGATCATGTCCTGCGAGGGGATGTTGACCGGCTTGCCGGATGCCGGCGAGCGCAGGTTGTTCGCAGAGAGCATGAGCACGCGAGCCTCGGCCTGAGCCTGGCTGGACAGCGGCACGTGGACAGACATCTGGTCGCCGTCGAAGTCGGCGTTGAAGGGCGAGCAGACCAGCGGGTGCAGGTGGATAGCCTTGCCCTCGACCAGCACCGGCTCAAAGGCCTGGATGGACAGACGGTGCAGGGTCGGTGCGCGGTTGAGCAGCACGACGCGGCCGTCGATGACCTCTTCGAGGATGTCCCACACAAAGGTGGCACCGCGGTCGATAGCGCGCTTGGCGCCCTTGATGTTCTCGACCTTGCCAAGCTCGACCAGGCGCTTCATGACGAAGGGCTTGAAGAGCTCCAGCGCCATGGTCTTGGGCAGACCGCACTGGTGCAGCAGCAGCTTGGGGTCGGTAACGATAACCGAACGGCCGGAGTAGTCGACACGCTTACCCAGCAGGTTCTGACGGAAACGACCCTGCTTGCCCTTGAGGGCCTCGGCGAGCGACTTGAGCGGGCGACCGCCACGGCCAGAGACCGGGCGACCACGACGGCCGTTGTCGAACAGGGCGTCCACGGACTCCTGGAGCATGCGCTTCTCGTTGTTCACGATGATCGCAGGGGCGTCCAGGTCGAGCAGGCGCTTGAGTCGGTTGTTACGGTTGATCACGCGACGATACAGGTCGTTGAGGTCAGACGCGGCAAAGCGGCCGCCGTCGAGCTGGACCATCGGGCGCAGATCGGGCGGAATGACCGGGATGACGTCCAGGATCATGTTCGCGGGGCTGTTGCCACCCTTCAGGAAGGCGTCAACGACCTCGAGGCGCTTGACGGCCTTCTCGCGCTTCTGCTTCTGGGAGTCCTCGTCGGCGATGATGGCCTTGAGCTTCTCGGCCTCGGAGGGGAGGTCGATGGCAGCGAGCAGGTCGCGGACGGCCTCGGCACCCATACCACCCTTGAAGTACATGGAGTAGTAGCGGGTCATCTCGCGGAACAGCGGCTCATCGGAGATGAGGTCGCGCTCGGTGAGCTTCATGAAGGCGTTGAAGGCGTCCGTGCGGAGCTGCTTCTCGTCCTTGCACTCTTCCTCGATGTCGACGATGCCAGAGGCGATCTCCTCGGGGGTCAGCGGCTCCTCATCGGAGAACTCGTCAAAGTTCTCGGGGTCGCCCTGCTCCTTGAGGGACTCGATCTGGCGGGCGCACTCGGCATCGATCTCTTCCAGATCGGCGGCGAGCTCCTCGCGCAGGTCATCAGCGTCGGCCTCGCGGGCCTCATAGTCAACCTCGGTGATGATGTAGCTGGCAAAGTACAGAACCTTCTCGAGGTCCTTGGACTTGATGTCGAGCATACGGCTCATCGGGAAGCTCGTGGGGCTCTTGAAGTACCAGATGTGGGACACGGGAGCGGCGAGCTCGATGTGGCCCATGCGGTCGCGACGCACCTTGGCCGAGGTGACCTCGACGCCGCAGCGCTCGCAGACGATGCCCTTAAAGCGGATGCCCTTGTACTTGCCGCAGGAGCACTCCCAGTCCTTGGCGGGACCGAAGATCTTCTCGCAGAACAGGCCGTCCTTCTCGGGTTTGAGGGTACGGTAATTGATGGTCTCCGGCTTCTTGACCTCACCGTGCGACCAGGAACGGATCTGGTCGGCGGAGGCAAGGGAGATCTTTACCGAGTCAAAATCAGTAGCTTCGAAATCTGCCACAGTCAACTACTCCTTATCAGTGGTCGTGGCGGCGACAGCCTCGGGCGCCTCGGCGGTCTCGGCATCCTCGGCCTCGACGTCGGCGTCAACGCCGGCGAGCGCAGCCAGGTCGTCGAGAGCAGAGGTCTCCTCGGCGGTCACAGGGGCGGAGGCGTCCTCGTCAGCATCGTGCATGGGCTCGATGTCCAGTGCGAGGGAGCGGATCTCCTTGACGAGAACCTTGAAGGACTCGGGGATACCCGGGACCGGAACGTTCTCGCCCTTGACGATGGACTCGTAGGTCTTGACGCGGCCCACGGTATCGTCGGACTTGACGGTCAGGATCTCCTGCAGGACGTTGGAAGCACCGTATGCGTACAGTGCCCAAACTTCCATCTCGCCGAAGCGCTGGCCGCCGAACTGGGCCTTGCCGCCCAGAGGCTGCTGGGTAACCAGACTGTAAGGGCCGGTCGAACGGGCGTGGATCTTGTCGTCGACCATGTGGCCGAGCTTGAGGATGTAGGACGTACCCACGGTAATGGGCTCGCGGAACTCCTCGCCGGTGCGGCCGTCGAACAGACGGGTCTTGCCGCGCTCGTCAAGCTGGGTGACGAACTCGGGGCGCATGTGATCGCCAAAAGCAGCGGTGGCCTTGTTGAGCATGTTCTTGTTGGCACGACGGATGACCTCGGCGATCTCGTCCTCCTTGGCGCCGTCGAAGACGGGCGTGGCGGTAAAGAACGGACCGGGAACGTACTTGTCGGAGTCGGCCTGCTCGGTATCCCAACCGCAGGCAGCAGCCCAGCCAAGGTGGCACTCGAGCAGCTGGCCGACATTCATACGCGAAGGAACGCCCAGCGGGTTGAGGATAACGTCGATCGGGGTACCGTCAGCCATGTAGGGCATGTCCTCGACCGGCAGAACGTTACAGATAACACCCTTGTTGCCGTGGCGGCCGGCGATCTTATCGCCCTGCTGGATCTTACGACGCTGGGCGACGTAGACGCGCACCTGCTCGTTGACGCCGGGGGCCAGGTCGTCACCGTTCTCGCGGCTAAAGCGGACGACATCGATGACGCGGCCGTAAGCGCCGTGAGGCATCTTAAGGGAAGTGTCGCGAACGTCGTGAGCCTTGGCACCGAAGATGGCGCGCAGCAGGCGCTCCTCGGCGGTCAGAGCGCTCTCGCCCTTAGGCGTGACCTTGCCGACCAGGATGTCGCCAGGGCCGACCTCGGCGCCGATGCGGATGATACCGTCCTCGTCGAGGTTGGCAAGCATGTCCTCGGAGAGGTTCGGGATCTCGCGGGTGATCTCCTCGGGGCCGAGCTTGGTGTCGCGGGCGTCGATCTCGTGACGGGTGATGTTGATGGTCGTCAGCAGGTCCTCGGCCACCAGGCGCTCGGACACGACGATACCGTCCTCGTAGTTAAAGCCCTCCCACGGCATGTAGGCCACGGTGAGGTTCTGGCCCAGTGCGAGCTCGCCGTGATCGGTCGAAGGACCGTCAGCCAGAGGCTCGCCCTGCTCAACGGTGTCACCGACGCGCACGAGCGGACGGTGGTTGATGCAGGTGGACTGGTTGGAGCGCTGGTACTTGGCCAGGTGATACTCGTCCATGCCGCTGGCATGCTTGACGATGATCTTGGCGGCGTCGGCAAAGATGACCTCGCCGGCGTTCTTGGCCAGGGTGACCTCGCCGGAGTCCAGAGCGGCGCGGCGCTCCATGCCGGTACCGACATAGGGAGCGGCGGGGTGAACCAGCGGCACGGCCTGACGCTGCATGTTAGCGCCCATCAGCGTACGCTTGGCGTCGTCGTGCTCAAGGAACGGGATCAGCGTGGCTGCGACGGAGAGCATCTGACGCGGCGAGACGTCCATGTAGTCGACGTCCTCGACAGGCACGTCGGCGGGAGCGCCGAAGGAGCCGTCGAAGTCGCGGGTACGGGCGATCACGGCGTGCGGGCGGACGAGCTTGCCCTCGGCATCGGTCGTGATGAACTCGTTGGTCTTGGGATCGAGCGGCGTGTTGGCCGGCGCAATGACGTGCTTCTCTTCCTCGTCAGCGGTCATCCAGTCGATCTGGTCGGTGGCAACGCCGTTCTCGACACGACGGAACGGGGCCTCGATGAAGCCGTACTCGTTGACGCGGGCATAGAGGGCGAGCGAGCCGATCAGGCCGATGTTGGGGCCTTCGGGGGTCTCGATCGGGCACATGCGGCTGTAGTGCGAGTTGTGAACGTCGCGGACGGCCGTCGGCACGTTGGTGCGGCGGCTGGAACCGGACTTGTGACCGGCAAGACCACCAGGGCCGAGTGCGGACAGACGGCGCTTGTGGGTCAGACCGGTCAGGGGGTTCGCCTGGTCCATGAACTGCGAGAGCTGCGAGGAACCGAAGAACTCCTTGATGGAGGCCACGATCGGGCGGATGTTGATGAGCGACTGCGGGGTGATCTCGTCGATGTCCTGGGAGCTCATGCGCTCACGGACGACGCGCTCCATACGGCTCATGCCGATACGGAACTGGTTGGCGACAAGCTCGCCGACGGTGCGGATACGACGGTTGCCAAAGTGGTCGATGTCGTCGACCTTGAAGCCCTGCTCGCCGGCAGCGAGGGACAGCAGGTAGCGCAGCGTCGCGACGATATCCTCGTCGGTAAGCACCGTGACCTCTTCCTCGGTGGTGAGGTTGAGCTTCTTGTTGACCTTGTAACGACCGACGCGGGCCAGATCGTAGCGCTGCGGGTTAAAGAGCAGACCCTCGAGCAGGCTGCGGGAAGCGTCCACGGTGGGAGGCTCGCCCGGGCGCAGACGACGGTAGATCTCAATGAGGGCGTCCTCGCGAGTGAGAGCGGTGTCGCGCTCCAGGGTACGCTTGATCACATCGGAGTTACCGAGCAGCTCGATGATGTCATCGTTGGTGACGGCGATGCCAAGGGCGCGCAGGAACATCGTGGCGCTCTGCTTACGCTTACGGTCGATGGAGACCATGAGCTGATCGCGCTTGTCGACCTCAAACTCAAGCCAGGCACCGCGGGACGGGATGATCTGGGCCTTGTAGATCTGCTTGCCCGAATCCATCTCGGAGCTGTAGTACACGCCCGGGGAGCGGACGAGCTGCGAGACGACGATACGCTCGGTACCGTTGATGATGAAGGTGCCTTGATCGGTCATCATGGGGAAGTCGCCCATGAAGACGAGCTGCTCCTTGATCTCGCCGGTCTCCTTGTTGGTGAGACGGACGTCGGTCAGAAGCGGGGCCTGATAGGTCATGTCCTTCTCGCGGCACTCCTCGACGGTGTGCGCGGGATCGCCAAACTGATGCTCACCGAAGGTAACCTCGAGAACATGGTTCTGGCTCTGGATGGGACTGGATTCCTTGAACGCCTCACGAAGGCCCTCGTCCTTAAAACGCTCAAAGGATTCCCTTTGAACAGAGATAAGGTTGGGGAGCTCCATGGCCTCCGGGATTTTCCCGAAGCTGACGCGCTTGCGCTCAGTGGCAGTGTATGCGTAGGTCACCAGGTTTTTCCTCCTTCACGGAAATGCTCGGTGGGTTGGCGAGGCATAGCTTCGCCAGTTATCGCAATCTAATAGTTTATCAGGTACCGACCGTTGAGCAAGAAAAGCCTTGACGCGATTGAGTTTTTGGAGTAGCAAAGTTTTTCGACAGAAAAGGTGCAGGTAGATATATGCGTATCGAACACCTGTTCATATATTTTCTGTGAACAGAGAGCCGGCGATCGCAGCTCGCATAAAAAACGGGTGCAGACCAAAGTCCGCACCCGTAAATGTCGATGCCCGAAGGCTTACTTACGCATCAAGCCGCCGCGCTCGTCGATGGCGTCCCAGAAGGCGCTGGCAAAGCGAGGATCGCTTGCGGCCATGAGGGCGTTGGTGGCCATCCAGCCAGACGGGGTACCAGTGTCGTAGCCCGAGAGCGGATCGATGACGACAGCGTACATGGCCTCGCGGTCGAGCGAACGTGCCATGGCGTCGGTCAGCTGAATCTCGCCGCCCTTACCGGCCTGCTGATCGGCCAGCAGGTCCATGACCAGCGGGCTCAGCAGGTAGCGACCGACGATGTACAGGTTGGACGGAGCCGCCTCGGGAGCGGGCTTCTCCACCAGGCCGCCGATGCGCCACACGGCACCCGGCTCGGCATCGGCAACGCCCTCGGCGCCCTCGAGCGAACCGACGCGCTCGCCGGCGATAACGCCATAGCGGCTGACTTCCTCGGGCGAGCAAGCAGCGACGGCGATAACCGAAGCGCCACCGTGCTCCTTGGAGACGGCGAGCATCTTGTCGCAGATGTCGCGGTTGGGCACAACGTAGTCGCCCAGAAGAACCAGGAAGTTCTCCCCCGCCACAGCGTCGGCGGCAGATCGAATAGCGTGACCGAGGCCCTTGGGCTCGTACTGATAACGGAAGTCGACCGGCATACCGCCCGCATGGGCGACGGCGTCGGCATAAGCATCCTTGCCGCGCTCGCGCAGCAGGTTCTCGAGCGAACGGTCGGGCTGGAAGTAGCTCAGCAGCTCGGGCTTACCGGGAGAGGTAACGATGATGGCATCGTCGACCTCCTCGGGGTCGAGTGCCTCCTCAACGACATACTGAATGACCGGCTTGTCGAGCACCGGCAGCATCTCTTTGGGCGTGCACTTGGTGCCAGGCAGAAAACGCGTGCCAAGACCGGCGGCGGGGATGATTGCCTTCATGTTATTCAAAGATCCTTTCGCAGGCGCAAAAGCGCCCCATGCGTGCGGCGCACAGCCGCAGACCAAATTGCGATACCCAAGCATCTTACTGCTGGAACTATATGTCGCTACAAGGCAGGGACAATTCTTCAGCAGGTCAACGCAAATTATTGCTCGAATGGTGCAATTTAATTGCCCAACGGCAGGACACCCGATACGACGCAAATCACAGAACATGGCAGTTTGAGCAACCGATACCGAGGGACCTAAAAACAAAAAAGACGGGGCTCGCAATGCGAACCCCGTCTGCAAAGAAATCTGGCGAGAAAGCCTGATTACTTGAGGGTGACAGCAGCGCCAGCAGCCTCGAGCTTCTCCTTGGCAGCCTCGGCGTCCTCCTTCTTGGCACCCTCGAGAACAGCCTTGGGAGCGCCCTCGACGACCTCCTTGGCCTCCTTCAGGCCAAGGTTGGTGAGCTCACGGACGGCCTTGATGACCTGGATCTTGTTGTCGCCGAAGCCCTCGAGCACGACGTCAAACTCGGTCTTCTCCTCGGCCTCAGCAGCGCCAGCAGCGGGAGCGGCGACAACAGCGGCAGGAGCAGCGGCGGAAACGCCGAAGGTGTCCTCGATAGCCTTAACGAGCTCGGAAGCCTCGAGAAGGGTCATTTCCTTAAGAGCATCGATGATCTCATCGGTGGTAAGCTTAGCCATTTCTAAGTCCTTTCGGTTTCCGTGCGGATGCACGGAGATCAGTTAAAACACGGCGCGAATGCGCCAGGGGTGCGGCGTTGCCGCCGCGGGTGAAAACAGCAACTAGGCTGCCTTCTGCTCGGAGACCTGCTGGATCGAACGAGCGAGACCAGAGGAAACGCCGTTGACGCAGACAGCGATGTCGCGAGCGAAACCGGAGATGAGACCGGCGATCTGGCCGAGAAGCTGATCCTTGGTGGGCAGCTCGGCGATAGCCTTAACATCATCAGCGGAAACGGCCTTGCCGTCGGAGATACCGCCCTTGATCTCAAGGACGCCCTTGGACTTAGCGGAGAAGTCCTTAAGGGCCTTAGCGGCCTCGACCGGCTCGGTCTCGTAGAACACATAAGCGACGGGGCCGGCGAGGATCTCGTCGAGCTCGGGCTGCTCCTGGTTCTTGAGAGCGATCTTGACCAGGTTGTTCTTGTAGACCTTCATCTCGGCGCCGCACTCGCGAAGCTGATGACGCAGCTCCTGAGCCTGCTTAACCGTCAGACCGTTGTAGTTGACGACGAACAGACCGGCGTTCTCGGCGATACGGGACTCGATCTCTGCAACCTTGTCGATTTTGTACTGCTGGGGCATGAATTACACCTCCTCGAATTCTTTCCGGGCACGGTCCGCCACAAGGACGTGACGGGGGCATGTCCAAAAAGAAAGCCCCCGCGCTGCATGAGCGACGGGGGCGAGAAGACATATCTACTCGACCACCTCGGCTGGCGGGAAGTCCCATTAAGCTCGCGGGTAAGACCCGTTTGCGCCGGCTGTCTCTGGCAGCGGATTCGTGCGTGAACCGAAAGTATTATGGCGGGGACCCCGGCGTCGGTCAACGGGAAACCGGGCTGCACACAATTCCACCATCCGGCCGCGCCGCCGAAGGCCAGGCGCAAGGTTTTCGCTCGGTCAGGTCCTGAGCTCGCACGAAGAGCACATTAAGTGCTCTTCGGCTCGTGCGGAATCTACGAAAACCTTGCGCCTGGCCTTCGGCGGCGCGGCCTGCGGTGACTTTGGGGCAGCCCGGTTTCCCGTTGGCCGGCGCCCCCACTCATAAGCCTTAAGTCGGTGGGCTGATATGTTGCGTCCCTGATGGCTACAAGGTTGAAAGGAAGGTGGACAGGCGGCGGAGGCCTTCGTCCAGGTCTTTATCGGAAACGCAATAGCTGAGGCGGACGTGGCCTTCGGTGCCGAAGCAGTCGCCCGGGACTAGGGCTACGTTTGCCTCTTTGATGGCTTTGATGCAGAAGTCTTCGCTTGTTAGGCCGAATTGTTTGATGCTGGGGAAGGCGTAGAAGGCACCTGCCGGTTCCACTACGTCGAGGCCCATGGCCTCTAAGGCTGCGAGTACACGTTTGCGACGAGCTCGGTAGACTTCGAGCATGGGGGTGGAGTCGACGGTCAGAGCTCGAGCTGCAGCGTCCATCTCAAATGAAACGGCGCTCGATACTAAGTATTGGTGAGCTTTTGCGATCTCGGCGATGACGGGTGCCGCTGCTGCGAGCCAGCCCAGGCGCCAGCCGGTCATAGCCCAGGGCTTGGAGAAGCTCTCGATGACGACCGTCTGCTCACGCAGCTCCGGGTGACGCTGGGCAAAGCGCTCGTAGCCATCCACATAAACCAGGCGGTTGTATACGTCGTCGCAGACCACGTAGATGCCCGCCTGCTCCGCCACGTGCGCCACGGCGTCGAGCGATGCCGTGTCGAGGATGCAACCCGTGGGATTGTTGGGCGAGCAGATGACGATGGCCTTGGTCGCCGGCGTCACGCAAGCACGAAGCGCATCCTCGTCAATCTGGAATTGCGCGGGCTCCGTATCCAAGAAGACCGCTTTGGCGTGGTTGGCCACAACGATGCTCTCGTACAGGCCAAAGGCCGGCGTGGGGATAATGACCTCGTCGCCGGGGTTGAGCATGGCCATGAATGTTGCCGACAGTGCCTCGGTCGCGCCGTCGGTCAGGATGACCTCATCGGCGGAAAACGCCAGGCCCGCGTCATCCATATATTTGGACAGTGCATCACGCAGGGCGGGGCGACCGTTGTTGGGCGGATAGTGCGTGTCACCGCGGTCCAGTGCGGCGGTCACCTCGGCACTAATCACATCGGGCGTGGGAAAATCGGGCTCGCCAAGCGCAAGCGCGATGCATCCCGGGTGCTGAGCGGCGAGTGCGTTAATCCGACGGATGCCGGAGGGCTTGAGCGTGGCAAGCGAGGTATTCATGGGCAGACGCATGGCGTTCCTTTCGTAAGGGTTGCACTAGGATAGCGCGCCCAGCGCCACCAGACGGTGTAACCTAAACGGAAACGAGCCGGAAAGGAGATGGCATGGAGACGACCGCGCGCGGCGATGTACCAAAAACACTGCACACCATTGCGTATATCAGTATTCCCAATAGCGCCGATCTTGATTTTTTGCTCTGGGACCTGCAGGATGCCATCGCCGCCTATGCTCAACTTTCCGGCACCGCACTCCCCCGCCCGGTCGACTTGAAGGCAAATGACGCCGGCAGCGTTGCCGATGGCATCGTGCTGGCCATTGAAGATGTGGCTGACGATGAGACGTTGACAGCTATCGAGCAGACGCTTGAGCGCTTTGGCGGTACGGGAACGCGCGTCTATGCCGCGATTCGAGCCGCACAAGAGGGCACTGAGCAGGCGCGTGGGGCCGCCGTTCGCCTGCACAAGGCATGTGAGCGCCATGACCAATTGTGGTGTGGCGGCGTTGCCATCTGCGCCGGCAGCGGCATTGCGGCGCTTCGTCGCTCCCCGCGCATGGGACTCTTGCGGCGACCGTTTTCGGAAGCGATGGATAAGCTTGTGGGTGCCGTGCGCATGGGCTGCTCAGTTGAGCACGCCCAGCTGCTCGGCGGCGGCGATGCCGGTAGCGTCAACGCCGACGGCATGGTGCGTGTCGAGCCCGCGCTGCCCGCGCCGATCTGGCACGCCATCATCAAACGCCTCGGCGCCCATGCTCAATCAGATATCTAAATTACAGGGCGCCCCAGTCAACGGCTTCGTGCCAACGCTCAACAAGACGCCCCAGACGCCAGGCGGCATTGGCGGGACTTGTCGAGGGCAGGACGATGGCGGGCAGCCCGGTGCGTTCTTGTAGATAGCGCTTGTAGAGCCGGCCAGCTGTACCACCGTTGCATATCACCTGCTCAATCGGAGCTGCGCCGGCAATGCGCTCGACATGCGCCGGAACGACGTTTTTGATGCTCGCGTCGCTTGAGCCCTTGATGTCACAGCTCTCGATCACGTCCCACAGGGCCACACCGCCGTTGAGCAGCATAACCCGCTTGGCAGCAACCGAGGCGTCGAGCGTCGCGGGCTCGCCGCTCGCCAAAGAGTCTCCCTCGTTGGGCGGCACGGGCACACCGAGGCACGCGGCCATCACACGCCAAAAGCGATTCTGAGGGTTGCCGTAATAAAAGGCGTTGGCGCGCGAAAGCACCGAGGGAAACGATCCGAGCACCAAAACGCGCGAGCGCTCGTCAAACACGGGTTCAAACCCATGCTCAATATGTTGATAGTCCTCGTCAGACACGGCCATGGGCTAGGCTCTCAACAGATAGCGCACCTCGTAGGGTGCAAGCTCAAGGGTACCCGTCAGCTCGACCGTGGGCGCATCGTCGGCAAGCAGGTCGACAAAGGACCCGTTGAGCTCGCCGGCGCCAAAGGTGTAAGGCTCGCCCACGGCGTTCACCGCCACGAGCACCGTCGCGTCATCACAGGCGCGCTCGAACAGCAGCTGCTTGTTCTGGATCACCACGTTGCGATAGGCACCGTAGTTGAGAGCACAGGCCGCCGCGTCATCGGCCGAGCGAAGGTGCGCAAGCTGCGTGATGAACGCCGTCAGCTCGTTGGGCGCAGGCTCATCGAGCGCAGGTCGCAGCGCCCAGTCACCATCGGGGCCGCCCTTTTCGCCGGCAATCCCCCACTCGCTGCCATAGTAGACGCACGGAATGCCCGGCATGCCAAAGAGCATGCCATAGGCGGGACGCAGGCACGACTTGTCGGTGAGGATGCTTGCCAGGCGCGGCACGTCGTGGTTGTCGACAAACGACAGCAGGTGCTTGCCGCGGTAGATGCACCACGGATCGCCGCCAAACTGGCGATGCAGCGAATGCGCGATCTCGAACATATTGACCGAGTTAAAGCTGGAGTACAGGCCCTTGTAGCACTCGTAGTTGGTGCAGGAGTCGAGCATCTCGTCGTTGACGATCTGGTTGTAGTCGCCGTGGAGCGTCTCACCAATCAGCACAAAATCGGGCTTGAGCTCACGGGTAAAAGTATGCAGGCGGCGCATAAAATCGCGATCGAGCATATAGGCGACGTCCAAGCGCAGGCCGTCGATGCCAAAGCCCTCGGCCCAGCGACGCACGGACTCAAGCAGGTAATCGACCACGGCGGGGTTTTGCAAGTTGAGCTTCACAAGCTCAAAATGGCCTTCCCAGCCCTCGTACCAAAAGCCGTCGCCATAGCAGGAGTCGCCGTCAAAGCTAATGTGAAACCAGTCCTTGTAGGGCGAGTCCCACTTGCGCTCCTGAACATCGCGGAAGGCCCAAAAACCGCGACCGACATGGTTGAAGACGGCATCAAGCACCACACGGATGCCATGGGCATGCAGTGTCTCGCACACGGCGGCAAAGTCGGCATCCCCACCCAGGCGACGGTCGATATGGCGCAGGCTGCGCGTGTCGTAACCGTGACTGTCGGATTCGAGCGGCGGGTTAATGAGCACAGCACCGATGCCGAGCTCTTGCAGGTAGTCGGCCCATTGGGCAATCTTCATTATGGGCGCATCGGGGTTGGGCGCAGCGTTGGCAGCCTGGGCGAGTTCATCCTCGGCAACAGGGGCGGCGTTTTCGCGCGGAGCTCCGCAAAAGCCCAGCGGATAGATCTGATAGAACGTCGTCTCGTATGCCCACATAGCAACCTCCCGGCAATCTTTCACGCAACGCCATCCATTGTATGCCCGCCGCGCATCCCCTCCCCCAAAATAAGTTGCGGTGAAATAGGGACTGTTGAGACCAATAAACCGGGCAAACAGTCTCTATTCCACCGCAACTGATGAGGGAACGTGATTAGGCGACGGGCTTTGCGCGGCGTATGACCGGGAACAGCACCGTAATGGCGAGGATGACGCCCACGACGGTAATCGCCCCGCCCGCAAAGCCAATCCAAGCGATACCGGGACCCGAAACCACGGCGCCGCCGATTGCGGTGCCCGTGCCGATGCCGAGGTTAAACAGGCCCGAGAAGATCGACATGGCGACGGCCGACGAATCCGCCGGTGTGTACTTGATGAGCTCGGCCTGGAACGCCACGTTAAAGGCTGTGGAGCAGCAGCCCCATAGCGCGCAGACGGCAAGCACTGCTACGAGCGACGATGCGACCGGACCCATGAGCAGCAGAGCCACCGGCACGCCGGAGAGCGTGATAGCCAAGAACGGGAAGCGATGCCCATCGAACAGGCGGCCAAACAGCCAGCTTCCGAGCAGACCGGAGCAGCCAAACGCCGTCAGCGTCATGGTAATAGCGCTTGCGTCGACGTGCGCGACCTGCGCCAGGAACGGCTCGATATAGCTGTAACCCGCATAATAGCCGGTTGCCATGAACACCGTGACCGCATAAAGCGCGATGAGGAATGGATTCTTGAGCAGCTCGGGCAGCTGCTTAACGGTAAAGCGCTCGCCCACCGGCATGGCCGGGAACACCGCGGCCTGGTACACCACCGCGGCGGCAGAGAAGGCACCGACCACGGCAAACGTCATGCGCCAGCCCACAGCTAGTCCGATGGCGCGGCCGATCGGCAGGCCAAAGATCTGCGCGATGGACGAGCCCGTGGCGATTATGCTGATGGCGAGCGCCCCGTGGCGACTGTCGACCAGGCGCGAGGCCATGATTGAAGCGACTGACCAGAACACGGCATGCGCGCAGGCGACCACCAGACGCGCGCAAACCAAAATAGGATAGGTGGGCGCCACAGCGGACAGGAACTGGCCGAGCGAAAACACGGCCAAAACGCCCAACAGCATCCGCTTGAACTCAAAGCGCGAGGCAAACACCATAAGCGGCAGCGACAGCAGCATGACGCCCCAGGCATAGACCGAAATCATGATGCCTGCCTGGGCCTCGGTGAGCGAGAACGACGCGGCGATATCAGTCAGAAGGCCGATGGGCATGAACTCTGATGTGTTGAACACGAACGAACAGCAGGCGAGCCCGATAAGCGGGAGCCACTGCTTGAGCGAGATGCCATCTTGTCTTGCCTGGGTCATGTAGGAAACCTCTCCGATTGTCATGGGCGGTGGGCGATTATATAGCAACGGCCCCGCATCCGTCAGTACAGATGCGGGACCGCAATCAACTCAATACACAGGGGTTGCGCCGTCAATAAATAGCTAAGCCAACCCCAACAATATGCCCGCCGAATGCACGACAAACGCCACGATCCAGGCGACCGTCACCTGAAACGCGAACACGGCAACGGCATAGCGCGCACCCAGCTCGCTCTTGACGGCACCGATGGCCGCCACGCAGGGCGGGTACAGCAGCGTAAAGACCAGGAACACGTAAGCGGTAAACGGCGAAAACATGGTCGACAGTGCCGCGGGCGAGGTCGCGCCCAAAAGCACCGTGAGGGTCGAGATGACACTCTCCTTGGCGATAAGGCCGGTGACGAGCGCCGTGGATGCTCGCCAATCGCCAAACCCAAGCGGCGCCAGCGCCGGCGCGATGATGCTGCCGAGACCCGCAAGCAGGCTTTGCGACTGATCGGCGACCACATTAAAGCGGATGTCGAACGTCTGAAGGAACCAAATGACCACCGTAGCGGCAAAGATAATGGTGAAGGCCTTGGTGATGAAGTCCTTGGCCTTATCCCATGCCAGCATCACCGTCGTCTTAACGCTCGGCAGGCGGTAATTGGGGAGCTCCATGATAAACGGCACCGGGTCGCCCTTAAATGCCGTGCGGTTGAGCACCAAAGCCGCTATGCATCCGACCGCAATGCCAATCAGATAGAGCGAGACCATGGCGGGAACTGTCGCCTGCGGGAAAAACGCCCCGCACAGCAGACCGTAGACCGGCAACTTGGCCGAACAGCTCATGAACGGCGTGAGCATGACCGTCATCTTGCGGTCGTGCTCGGATGGGAGCGTACGGGTCGACATGATAGCCGGCACGGTGCAGCCAAAACCGACGAGCATGGGCACAAAGCTGCGGCCCGACAGGCCAAAGCGACGCAATACCTTATCCATGACAAAGGCCACGCGCGCCATGTAGCCCGAGTCTTCCAGAATGGAGAGGAACAAGAAGAGCACGACGATGATCGGCAGGAAGGTCAGCACGCTGCCCACGCCCGTGAGAACACCGTCGACGGCCAGCGAGCGCACCACGTCGTTGGTGCCGAACGCCTTGAGACCCGCATCGGCCGAGGCGATGATGGCAGCGATGCCGTCCTCCATAAGTCCCTGCAACGCCGCGCCGATCACGCCAAACGTCAGCCAAAAGACGAGGCCCATGATCACCAGGAACGCCGGAATGGCTGTGTAACGACCTGTCAGGATGCGGTCAATCTTGACGGAGCGCACGTGCTCGCGGCTCTCGTGCGGCTTTACGACGCAGCGCCCGCACACGTCGCCGATAAAGCCGAAGCGCATGTCGGCCAGCGCAGATAGACGGTCGGTGCTGGCCTCGCCCTCCATCTGGGTAATGATGTGCTCGATGGCGTCAAGCTCGTTGCGATCCAGATGAAGTGCCTCGGTCACCAGCTCGTCGCCCTCAACCAGCTTGGTCGCCGCAAAACGCACGGGAATGTGCGCCGTCGCGGCATGGTCCTCGATCAGGTTGGCAATGCCGTGGATGCAGCGATGCAGTGCACCGCCGTCTGGACCATCGGGCGCACAGAAGTCCAGGCGACCGGGGCGCTCACGGAACCGCGCCACGTGCAAGGCATGATCCACCAGCTCGCCGATACCCTCGTTGCGGGCAGCGCTAATGGGGACAACGGGCACGCCCAACAGGCTCTCGAGCAGGTTGACGTCCACGGCGCCGCCGTTGGCCGTCACCTCGTCCATCATGTTGAGCGCGATGACCATGGGACGATCGAGCTCCATAAGCTGCAGCGTCAGGTACAGGTTACGCTCGATGTTGGTGGCGTCGATGATGTCGATGATGGCGTCGGGGTCTTCGTCCAAGATGAATTGGCGGCTGACGATTTCTTCGCCCGTGTACGGCGACAACGAGTAAATACCGGGCAAGTCGGTAACGCTCGCCTCGGGGTGGTTACGGATAGTGCCGTCCTTGCGGTCGACCGTCACGCCGGGAAAGTTACCGACATGCTGGTTGGAGCCCGTCAGCTGGTTGAATAACGTGGTCTTGCCGCAGTTTTGGTTGCCGGCGAGGGCAAAGTGCAGCGGCGCGCCCTCGGGCACGGCCGTCTTTGCCGCACGGGGCGAATACGTCCCCTCGCCGAGTGCCGGATGCTCCGTCGTGCCGATTGCGGCGTTAGCGCGCGGACCCGTATCGGTGTCGTGAATACCCACGAGCTCGATGCGAGCGGCATCGTCCTTGCGCAGCGTCAACTCGTAGCCACGCAGGCGAATCTCGAGCGGGTCGCCCATGGGGGCGTACTTCATCATGGTGACTTCGGTGCCCGGCGTCAGGCCCATGTCCAAAATATGCTGACGGAGCGCCTGGTCGTCGGATGTCACCGATGCGACAACGGCGTCCTTTCCAATCTCGAGTGTATCGAGCTTCACGCGCTCATCCTTTCGTTAGACGCGGTTAACCGTTTACCGGGGTTAACCAACTCGTAACGACAAATGATAGCGCTCTGAACTATTTTATAAAGTCAAATACCGATGTTTACCTGCGCAAACTTTATGCGGTGCGCCCCGAAGGCTCTTTACGCATACCGCTCAGCGAGATCGAAACGGAACCCGACCGCGCGGTAGCAGTGAGTCGATCACCCTCGACCGACCCCGTGCATGTAAAGGGCGCCTTGCCTATCAAGACGTGGGAGATAGTACCCAAGAGCTCAAAGAAATCGCCCTCAGCACGGGCACTCGAGAGAGCGATATTGAGACCCCTGACGTTTAGTACTGCCCTGAGCGCGCCGTTCACCCCATGTGAAAACGTCACCTCGCCGCGTCTACTCCCCACCGGCGTCTGGGCCGAAACCACATACGTACCCTCAAGCATGGTTCCTCCTCTGAGTAGGCTTTTTGAAATGGCCATCTAGTCTACTTTGCTGCGAGACGGCTTGCCCAGAAACTGCAAGCACATAACGACGTTCAACCAACAGATTGCTGCAAGGAGGACAAGCGTGCAAGGGGGGGGGCAGATTACATTTGGTACCACTTGCGCCAACGGACGGGATGCGGAGCGACTGTGCAGGTGGATTCCGGATCGCCGCTTCCTCCGTCCCCCAGCGAATCAAAACAAGTTGCGGTGGAATAGTTCCTGTTTGATGCTTTAACCAGCAAAAACAGGAACTATTTCGCCGCAACAGCAAAAGCCCGCGCTGGCAACAAATGTCACCTGCGCGGGCTTGGTGGGCGCTCACAAAGGCACGTTACAGAGGCCCACGTCAGTTAAGGATTACCGAACGGCACCGGCACGCGACGCCTCCGTCGGCTTACCAAGCGATGAAGCTTGCCGCAGTCTTAGACTATCGGCGCAATGCCGGCAAAGTGCAGATACAGCGAGATGACCGCCACGACAATGACCACCGCTGCGATCAGCTTGTCGTGCAGGTGCGGAAGTACCGGCTTACCGCGACCTCGCTCGCCCAGCATATAAACGGGAATGGCCGGAGCAAAAAGGATCGTCGTGATCATGACGCCCTGGAGGCCCGTCGACCACACAAGGAACAATGTGTAAATGAAGCCGAGCGTGCCGAAGAATCGCGCCTTGCCGACGCTTGGCGCATGCGGTCCGTCCAGATGCTCCTTCTTCCAACCAATCACCATGTAATAGGCAGCCGAGCAGACATACGGAACCAGAATCGTGTTGACTGCGCAGCTATAGAAGAACTGGTAGGTGCTCGCCGCCACATACGACACGATCAAGAAGAGCTGCGTAATGCCGGAGCTCACGAGAACCGTTACCACCGGGGCGTCGTGCTTGTTCGTCTTGGCAAACGCCAGAGGGAAGGATCCCTGGCGCGCCGCCTCGAACGGCGTCTCGGACGCAATGATGACATAGCCCAGCAGCGCGCCGACCAACGAAAGGATAACGCCAAGGTTTACGATGGCAGCACCAACCGGACCGATTGCGCACTCGAGAATTCCCGCCATGGAGGGCGTTGCAAGCTGTGCCATCTCCTCGCGCGGCATAATGCCGAGCGACAGCATCGAGATGATCAGATACAGCGTGAATACAGCCGCAAATCCGAGCGCCGTCGAGCGGCCGACGTCACGCACGTACTTAGCACGGCCCGAGATAACGACAGCGCCCTCGATGCCCGTGAAGACCCAGACAAGGGCAATCATGGTCGAGACAACCTGCTCGCCAAAGCCAGGACCAGCCGGCTCTCCCCAGAAGTTGTCCATAAAGATATCGACGTTGAACTTACCCAGGAGCACGATACTCAGCACAAAGAGCCCCAACGGCACCAGCTTCGCCAACGTGACGATTGTGTTAATGCACGCAGCCTCCTTAACGCCACGAAGCACAAGGGCGGTAAGGAACCACAAAAACACGCTGGCGCAGACGATAGAAAGCAGGTTGTTACCCGCGCCAAACGCGGGGAAGAAATAGCCCAGCGCGCTAAACAGCAAGAGCGCAAAGCTCACGTTGGAAAGACATGCGCTGATCCAGTAGCCCCAAGCGGAGTTGAATCCAATGTAATCGCCAAAACCGGCCGCAGCGTATGCATAGATGCCGCCGGTCAGGTCGGGACGGGCCTGAGACAAACCGTTGAACACCATCATCAGCGCAAAGACGCCAATAAAGCAAATTCCCCACGAGACGATAACCGCACCGGTATTTGCCCCGCCTGCTGCCATATCGCCGGCAAGCGAAAAGATGCCGCCACAAATACTGGCGGTAATAACCATCATGGTCAGACGAAAGAGATCGAGGCCATTAGGGTCGATAATCTCTTCATTTTGAGCTTTAGAGGCCATTGTATGTGCACCCCCTTCATCATGTGATCGAACGAAAGATGGCCCGGACGTCCCGAATCGGGTGCCGGGCCATCGGTCAAGCGATCATCAGACTGTTACAGCTATCGCGTTAGAAGCGCAGCGACAGGCAAGAAAGGCCGCCGTCGACCTTGCGATACTCGGAGGTGTCAACGACGAGTGTCTTGTAGCCCAGATCCTGCACGGCCTTGAGCACAGTCGGATAGCCCTCGGCAACGATGACCGTACCGTTGACCCAGATGCAGTTTGCGCCGTACGCCTCGTCCTCGGGCACGACGATCTTGTTGTACTGGGCAAAGTCGGGCTTATCGATGAACTCACCGGAGACGAGCATGTTGTTGTCCTCGATGTAGTTGACGCCCGTCTTGAGGTGCAGGACCTCCTCCAGCGGAACCTCAGAACCCTCAAGGCCCCAGCCCTCGAGAATCTCGCAGAACTGGCGAATGCCCTCTTCGTTGGTACGAGCGGAGCGACCGACGTAGAAATGGTCACCGACCATCATGACGTCGCCGCCGTCAAGCGTGCCCGGAGAAACGATGTGCTTGACATGCTCGTCGTCAAAGAAGCGACGGACGACCGGCTCGATTTCGTCCTTCTCGCCATTACGACTGTCGGCGCCGGGGTTGGTAATGATGGCGCCGCAGCGAGTGATAACGGCCGGATCTTCGACGAAGCAGCTGTCGGGATACTGCTCGAGTGCCGGCAGCACCGACACGTCAACGCCGCACTGCTCGAGTGCGTGCTCGTAATCGTAATGCTCCTCGATAGCGCGCTCGTAGATGGGCTGGCCAAGCTCGGGAGCGCTCGTGATGCCATTGCTCAGGGACTTGCCGGGACGACGGATGATGACGTGGCTGAACTTGGTCATGATGATCCTCCTTGGATCTCATAGTACTGAGCGGACTTCCTTGCGTCCGCCTTCCTTCCGATGGCTTTATCTTAGGGTGTCTTTGCTGTTTTGTATATTGTATACAATCCCGAACGGTAGATAATCCTCGGTAAGCGTATTCCTGCTTATCGGCGCAAAGTAGCACGATTTAGCTGGTCGTTCTATAATTCGACTGAGCTATTCAAGCGAAACGTATTTAATTTTAGAAATATACCGTTAAGGAACACAAGCTCATGGAAACGCTCAGAAGGCCCCTGAAGGACCACGTATACGACTATATTTCGAGCCGTATTGACGCCGGCGAGTTGTCCGCCGGCGACCGGCTGAGCGAGCAAGCGATCTGCGATGCCATGGGCGTGTCGCGCACGCCGGTCCGCGAGGCGCTCATCCAGCTGGCAAGCGATGGCTACCTGGACAATCTCCCCCGCCGCGGATTCCGCGTCCGTGGGTTCGATCAGCAAAACGCCGTTGAAGTCTTTGAGATTATGGGGCCGCTCGACGGGCAGGCCGCATATCTCGCCTGTCCGAATCTAACTGACGACGATATTACGCAGCTGAAATTTCTCGTCGGCTCCATGGACCTCGCGATCCAAGGCGGTCTCATCCGTAAGTATGACGACATTCAGCGAGACTTTCACCTTACGTACTTCAACCGCTGTGGCAACGACCGTCTGCGCGATATGATCTCGCAGCTCGAGCGTTGCTTTATCAAGCGCGATTACGAGACTGTTGACCAGGAGACGGCGTGTAAGCTGCTCAATAAAGCCAACAACGAACATGCTCATATTCTTGAGTTGTTCGAAGCACGAGATGCGACGGGCGTGCGCGACTACGTTCGCGATGTCCATTGGAACACAGAAAACGCCCAGTTCACCGTCTGGTAGGAAAACAACAAGGGACGACGTCGGTCTTAAACCTTGGCGACAGCACCGCCCAAACTAATCCGCTTTCCTCCGTCCCCGAGGGATCATTCTTCTGGCAGCCAAGACAACGCCGATGCTTTGGATCGGACAGCGAAAGCCCGCCAGAGCGAGCAAGGTGCCTTGAAACGAGGCGGCATTGACCTTCTGGTCATGCCGCCGAAGTTGAAAGGCAGATTGCCGCTCTGGCGGGCTTGCAGCGTCGAGCTGTTACGCGGTTTGGTAAAACCGCGTAACTAGAAACCGTGGCGCTCCAGGAAGCGGAAGGCTAGGCGAATCCATGGACGGACCGCCACCTGCTTGTCCTCGTTATCGACCGCGGTATTGGCGTTGCCGAGCGAAAGGCCGTGACCACCTTGGTCAAAGACGTGCATCTCGCATACGACGCCCTCCTCGGCCATGCGCTGGGCAAACGGGTAGACCTGTGCGATCGGCGCCGTCTTGTCGTCGGACACGCCCCACACAAAGGTTGGCGGCATCTGACGCGAAACATGTGTGGTGGGGCAGATATCGGCCAAATGCTCGTCAGTTGCCTCGCCACCCGTCACCATCGACAGGTAGTCGTTGAGCAGATCGCGCCCCGTCTTGCCGCCCGTCTTTGGCACGCGCAGGTCGATGCGCGGGTCGCGCGTCTGCATGTCGCGCACATAGGCAAAGTCGAGCAGCGGATAGCCCAGCACTACGGCATCGGGACGAATGTCGTCCGGACGCGCCCCTGCCAGGCCCGCGAAGGGACCAGCCTTCCATTGTGTTGCCAGCGAGGCGCAGATCATACCGCCCGCAGAAAAGCCCACGACGCACACGCGCTTGGGATCGACATGCCACTCGTCGGCATTCGCACGCACCGTGGCGACCATCTTGGCAAGATCTGCCTGCGGGTGCGGAAAACTTACGTCACCCGTGCCGCTCGTCACATAGTTGAGCACAAAGGCCTGGTAACCGTGATCCAAAAACGCAAACGCCACGGGATCCTGCTCATGCGGAGCGATATGCGTAAACGCACCTCCGCCGCAGATAATCACCGCGGGGCGGCGGCCATTGGGCTTGTCGGGCAGCGGCTCGGCACCCAGATACGTAAACGTCGCCGGATAATCCTCGGTCGGCTCCTCGCCCCACAGCGCATGGTTCTCAATAATCATAGGTGCTCCCTCCGTGCGATTCGTGCGCACTCGTTTTTCGCACCTTAGCGTACCCCACTTGAGCCCGCGGCGCAGAAACACCCCCGCAATAAGTTGGCCTTCAACTGATATATCACAAAATCGCTGTTCAGAGGTATCGTTGGACAGCGTAAAATAGGAGCGCTGACCGTGCTGGGAAACACGTACGAAACGTTTCCGGCAAACCACACGCGTGCAACATGCGCGCCTGATACGTTGGAGGCATCTATGGGTCTGCTCGATTCGCTCAAGTCCACGTTCACTTCGTCGGGCGAGGCGTCCGTTCCGCCCGCAGCAAGCTTCGCCACCCGCGAAGGCGTCATCTACGCTCCTGTCAACGGCGTGCTCGTCAATCTGAGTGAGGTTCCCGACGAGACCATCGCCTCGGGCATGCTCGGCCAGGGCTACGGCATCGAGCCCATTACCGGCACCATTTACGCCCCCGCTAACGGCCGTATCGGCGCCACCACCGTCACCAACCACTCCATCGGTATGATCACCGAGGACGGTCTTCGCGTGTTCATCCATGTTGGCCTGGGCACCGTGGAAATGAACGGCAAGGGTTTTGCCCGCTTTGTCGAGATGGGCGACACGGTCAAGGCCGGCCAGCCGCTCATCAGCTTCGACCGCGACGCTATCAAGGCCGCCGGTCACGAGGACATCGTGACCGTCATCATCTCTGAGCTCGACCGCCTCAAGAGCATCGACCACGTCGGCGAGTCTGGCACGCTTATCGGCGGCAATCCGCTCGTCAAGCTTGGCGATCCGCTGCTGGTTGCCAAGACCAAGTAGCCAGGCCCCGCACCACACAGCCAAAAGGCACCTCGTCAAGCGCCCGCGACCATTTGGCCGCGGGCGCTTTTCGTTTGAAAAACCATCCCGCCAATGCCTTATCTGTATAGCCCAAATGAGCCGAGCTGCTAGAATATCGAACTGTATGGATAACTATCATTCAACCGTTATGGGAGGATACGTGAACCGCACCAAAATCGCGCAGCTCTATGCCGATGCCGAGTCGCTCGGCGGCCAGACCGTCACCGTCGCCGGCTGGGTCAAGTCCGTCCGCGACATGAAGAACTTTGGCTTTGTCACGCTCAACGACGGCAGCTGTTTCCGCGACCTGCAAGTCGTCATGAACCGCGAGGCACTCGACAACTACGACGAGATCGCCCATCAAAACGTCTCGGCCGCACTCATTTGCACCGGCACCGTCAAGCTGACCCCCGATGCGCCCCAACCTTTCGAGCTTTCTGCCACCTCCATCGAGGTCGAGGGCGTCAGCGCCCCGGATTACCCGCTGCAGAAGAAGCGCGCAACCGTCGAGTTCCTGCGCACCCAGCAGCACCTGCGCCCGCGCACTAACCTGTTCCGCGCCGTGTTCCGCATCCGCTCTGTCGCGGCTGCCGCCATCCACCGCTTCTTCCAGGAGCAAGGCTTTGTCTACGTCAACACCCCCATCATCACCACGAGTGACTGCGAGGGTGCCGGCGAGATGTTCCGCGTGACCACGCTCGACCCCAAAAATCCGCCCCTCACCGAGTCCGGCGAGGTTGACTGGAGCCAGGACTTCTTTGGAAAGCACGCGAGCCTTACCGTATCCGGCCAGCTCAACGCCGAGAACTTCGCCATGGCCTTTGGCGACGTGTACACCTTTGGCCCCACCTTCCGCGCCGAAAACTCCAACACCACGCGCCACGCCGCCGAGTTTTGGATGATCGAGCCCGAGATGGCCTTCGCCGACCTTAACGACTACATGGATAACGCCGAGGCCATGCTCAAGTACGTCCTTAAGGACGTTATGGCCACCTGCCCCGACGAGCTCAATATGCTCAACAAGTTTGTGGACAAGGGTCTGCTCGAGCGCTTGGACCATGTCGCCAACTCCGACTTCGCCCGCGTCACCTATACCGAGGCCGTCGAAATCCTGGAGCAGGCCGTCGCCGCCGGTCACAAGTTTGACTATCCCGTGAGCTGGGGCATCGACCTGCAAACCGAGCATGAGCGCTTCCTGACCGAGGAACACTTTAAGCGACCGACCTTCGTAACCGACTACCCGGCTGAGATCAAGGCGTTCTACATGCGCATGAACGAGGACGGCAAGACCGTCGCCGCCGCCGACTGCCTGGTTCCCGGTATCGGCGAGATTATCGGCGGCTCCCAGCGCGAGGAGCGCCTGGATCTGCTCGAGGCCCGCATCAAGGATCTGGGTATGAATCCCGAGCAGTACAAGTACTACCTTGACCTGCGCCGCTACGGTTCCTGCAAGCACGCCGGCTACGGTCTGGGCTTCGAGCGCTTGGTCATGTATCTGACCGGTGTGGGCAACATCCGCGACGTCCTGCCGCACCCGCGCACCGTGGGCAACGCCGACTTCTAATCGCCACAGCGCCACCAAACGCGTTCCAGCGCATCACGCCAGCGCCTCTCGGCAAGCCGAGGGGCGCTTTTTTCAACAGCATCCGTCAAGCTTTTGGCAAGTTTTTGGTCAGTTGGGCAGGGCTGTTGAAAACTCGACCCGCCGCTTGCCGACGACTACCGACCGCCCAGAGCGCCCTGCGCCCCTGGGAAAGCCCCACGTCCTAGGCTCCATACCGTCGCCACCCAAAACGGAAAGGACGTGGACACCATGACCGAAGCCGCTGTTGAAACCTACGACACCACGACGAGGGGCGCCGCTTCGATGGCAGCCTATCGCGCCGTTCGCATCCTGCAACTATTAAGCGAAAACACCGGCGAGGACAAGGCCATGCTTTCCGATGAGTTGATCCGGTGCCTCGCCCATCCCGACGACCCCGCCCGCATGCCCATCTCGGCGGCGCGGCGCAGCATCTACACCGCCATCTCCGCGCTTCGCCATGCCGGATACGAAATTGAGTACAAACGCGGCGTGGGCTACAAACTTCTTACCCGCCCGCTCACCGATGAAGAGATCATCCGGCTCCACGGTATGGTCATGCGCAACCGCTCCACGCCTATCGCTATCCGCAAGAGCATGGCGCAGCACTTGGTCGCCATGGCGAGCGCCGACGTTCGCGGCTACCTCGATGCACCCGAGCCTGCTCCAAGCGTAGGCGGCAAATCCACCAAGGCCACACGCACGCCCGTCAAGCGCATCGATGCCTGCGAGCTCATCGAGCAGGCCATCGACCACGGAACCACGGTGAGTTTTGATATTTCGAGTGTCACGGCACGCGGAGAGGTCGAAGTGGCACGGATGACACTCCGGCCCTTTGCCATCAAGCAACGAGACGGCATCTCGTATTTGCTGGGAACGGTCTATGACGCGCGAGGCGCCGACGACACGCTGCGTACCGTTGAGATCGGCCGCATGAGAAACGTCACCACACGTCTCCTCGACGGCAAGAAGCTCTTCGCCGCCCTGGACGAGGACGACGCCGCCCCCACCGCATAAGACCCTCCGCCGTCCATTCGACTACCCGTACCGCCCATCCGATTCTGTATTAAAAAACCCGCCAGGCTGTTGTAAAAATGGACATCAGCGCTACTATAGTTCCACTTGCACTTTGTCCCAGTGCAGTGTTTCCAGCCATTTTTATACTGGGGGTAATGATATGAAGGACATCACCATCAGCCGCAGGAGCCTTCTGGTCTCCGCCGGTCTGCTCGCGCTCGCCCCGCTCGCCGGATGCGGCGGCAACTCTGGTTCCGGCTCTGCTGCCGCCGGTTCCGACTACACCATCGGCGTTCTGCAACTCACCGAGCACTCCGCACTCGATGCCGCCAACGACGGCTTTGTCAAGGCCATCAAGGAGAGCGGCCTTAAGGTCAAGATCGACCAGAAGAACGCCCAGAACGACCAGTCCACGTGTAAGTCCATCGCCGACAAGTTCGTGGGCGATGGCGTCGACCTGATCTATGCCATCGCTACGCCCGCCGCGCAGGCTGCCGCCGGCGCCACGGCCGATATCCCCATCGTTGGCTGCGCCATCACCGACTACGCCGCTTCCGGCCTGGTCCAGGACAACGACAAGCCCGGCACCAACGTCACGGGCGCTTCCGACCTCACCCCGGTCGCCGAGCAGCTCGAGATGATGCAGAAGGTCCTGCCCGACGTTAAAAAGGTCGGCCTGCTCTACTGCACCGCCGAGTCCAACTCCGACGTCCAGATCAAGGCCGCCAAGAAGGAGCTCGACAAGCTGGGGCTCGAGTACACTGACTTCACCGTCTCGAGCTCCAACGAGATTCAGTCCGTCGTCGAGTCTGCCGTGGGCAAGGTCGACGCGCTGTACTCCCCCACTGACAACACCATCGCCGCGGGCGCTTCGCAGGTCGGCCAGATCTGCAAGGAGAATAAGCTCCCCTTCGTGACCGGCGAGGAGGGTATGTGCATGGCCGGCGGCCTGTTCACCCTCTCCATCAACTATAAGGACCTGGGCTACGCCGCGGGCGAGATGGCCGTTAAGATCCTGAAGGGCGAGGCCAAGCCCGAGGATATGCCGATCAAGCACCTCTCGAGCAAGGACCTGGTCGTCGTCAAGAACGACGAGATGGCCGAGGCCCTAGGCATCGACCTTTCCGCTCTGGACGAGTAGCGCCATGCGCGGTAACGCGTCTAGGGCCCGCACGCGCGCCACAGCCGCGTTATTCAATATCTGAGTCCTTGGGGCGAACGCTAAAGACCGGCGTTCGCCCTGCTTGTTTCGGATGAGACAAAACATCCGTCCGCAGCTCTTTTATGCATTGGTACCGCTATTATGGAAAATCACGTGTCCACCCTATCCTAGGAGGTATGAAGCATGCTCATTGCATTGCAGGGCGCCGTTTCGCAGGGCGTCCTCTGGGGCATTATGGTGCTTGGCGTGTTTATCACGTTCCGCCTGCTCGACATCCCCGATATGACCTGCGACGGCAGCTTTGCCCTCGGCGGCTGTGTCTGCGCCGTGCTCATCGTCAATAACGACGTCGACCCGCTGCTCGCCGTTTTGGCCGGCATGTGCGCCGGCGCCATCGCGGGCGCGGTCACGGGCATTTTGACCACCGTCTTTGAGATTCCCGCAATCCTCGCCGGAATCCTCACCCAGATCAGTCTGTGGTCCATCAACCTGCGCATCATGGGCAAGTCCAACACGCCCATCCTTGCCAAGGGCACTATCTTCTCGTCTGTCAGCAACATGACGGGCCTGCCGCAGTCCACTGTTGCCATTATCCTAGGCATCGTGCTGGCCGTGGCCATCGTCGCCATCCTGTACTGGTTCTTTGGCACCGAGATCGGCTCGGCACTGCGTGCCACCGGCAACAACGAGTACATGATCCGCGCCCTGGGCGTTAACACCAACACCACCAAAATGATCGCCCTCGTGCTCTCCAACGCCCTCATTGGCCTTTCGGGTGCGCTCATCTGCCAGAGCCAGAAGTATGCCGACATTGGCATGGGCACCGGCGCCATCGTTATCGGTCTTGCCGCCATCGTCATCGGCGAGGTGCTCGGCCGCCTGCTGCCCGGCGGTCTCACGCAGTTCTCCGTCCGTCTGGCCTCCGCCGTCTTTGGCTCCGTGGTGTACTTCCTCATCCGCGCCATCGTGCTGCAGCTGGGCATGGACGCCAACGACATGAAACTGCTCTCCGCCGTGATTGTCGCCGTGGCCCTGTGCGTGCCCGTGGTTTGGGAGCGCTATAAGCTCCGCAGCTCCTACACGAAGGGAGATGAGGCAGATGCTTAAGCTCTCGCACGTCAAGAAGACCTTTAACAAGGGCACCGTCACCGAGAAGCGCGCGCTCACCGGCGTCGACCTTACCCTCAACGACGGCGACTTTGTAACTGTGATCGGCGGCAACGGCGCCGGCAAATCCACGCTGCTCAACATGATTGCCGGCGTATATCCGCTCGATTCGGGCGTTATCGAGCTCGACGGCACCGACATCTCGCGCCTGAGCGAGTCGCAGCGCGCCAAGTACCTGGGCCGCGTGTTCCAGGATCCCATGCGCGGCACCGCAGCCGACATGCAGATTGCCGAGAACTTGGCCCTCGCCAAGCGTCGCGGCCAGCGTCGCGGCCTTTCGTGGGGCGTCACCAAGGCCGAGAAGGACGAGTACGTTGAGTTGCTCAAGCGCCTGGACCTTGGCCTGGACACGCGCCTCAACGCCAAGGTCGGCCTGCTTTCGGGTGGCCAGCGCCAGGCACTCACGCTGCTCATGGCCACGCTCACCAAGCCGCGCTTGCTGCTGCTCGACGAGCACACCGCGGCACTCGACCCCAAGACCGCCTCTAAGGTGCTCAATCTGACCGAGGAGATTGTCGACGAGAACCACCTGACCACGCTCATGGTCACGCACAACATGAATGACGCCATCCGTCTGGGCAATCGCCTGATCATGATGCACGAGGGCCACGTTATCTACGACGTGGCGGGCGACGAGAAGAAGTCGCTCACCGTCGCCGACCTGCTGCAGAAGTTCGAGGAGGTCTCGGGCGGCGAGCTCGCCAACGACCGCATGCTGCTGAGCTAAAACCTGCCAATAAGGGACAGGTTTATTTTGGCAGGTTTTATCTGCGCAAACGTCAAAACCGCCGCAAAGGAACAGATACCTTTGCGACGGTTTTCGCATATCATGTCGATAATCCAGCGTCAGCAGGAACCACTGGTTAAGAACTAAGGAAACTGCCATGAGAAGACTCCTTCCCCGTCTTGCTTGACCGCCGCACTCCTTGCCGGCGTGCTCGCCGGCGGCCCAGCTTACGCCACCGCGGCCACCCCATCTCAAGTTATCGGCCCGTCCGATGTGATCGGACGGGCTTTTTGGTGGGTATCATGGTTGAATGATCATTAGGAGGTTTTCCCTACATGGAATTGTTTGAACCGATTCTTCATTTCTTTGAGCAGCGCTGGGTCCACAACATCATCTGGGCCGTCATCTTGGTAATAGTCACCGCCATCGCCGCCAAGGTGGCATCCAAGACCCTGCGCCACCTACTCAACCGAGACGACAACCCGCTTCCCGCATCGAGCATCTTCATCAACATCGCGCGTGCCGTCATTTGGATGATCGGCGGCAGCTTTATCCTCGACAACTGCTTTGGCATTAACGCAAACGCGCTCGTCGCCGCTCTTGGCGTCGGCGGCATCGCCATCTCGCTCGGCTTTCAGGACACGCTATCAAACCTTATCGGCGGCATGCAAGTGACCTTTATGGGCATCATCAAGCCCGGCGACAATATCGAGGTCGGCGGCGTGTCGGGCGTGGTCCAGGACATCACTTGGCGCCACACGACCATCGAGGACGCCTGCGGACAGACCATCATCGTCCCCAACTCCAACATCTCCAAGAACACACTCGTGCACCTCATGCCCTTTGGACGCGTTGTCGTTCCCGTCGCGGTGAAGGACACGTCAAAGTGGGACTCGCTCGATGCGCTGGCAGACGAGCTCGCCTGTGCCACCAAGGTCGCCGTTTCACCCATCTCGGGCTTTGACAAGGAACCCTACGTGCTCTTTAGCGAGATCGGCGACTTTGGCATTAAGGGTAAGATCATCTTTATCGTCAGTGACGACAGCACCACCTTTACGGCAGCCGACGCCTGCATCCGCGCCATCGCCCCCATCATCGCCTAAAACCACCGCAAAGGGGACAGGCACCTTTGTGGTGGTTTCGCATCGTGGTACCATGGTTCATATCGTTGTTTAAACGACTAAGGGAGTAGACACCATGGAAGAGGCCTATCGTCAAGCGCGCAAGCGCGGCGAACAGGGACGCCGTCGCGCCATCAGCCAAAGCGAGCATCCATATCTTACGGACCTCGACAGCTTGGTCGCCCAGCTTCCCTGCGGGCAGCGCGAGAACATCGGCCTGCGGGACATTCCGCTCGAAATGGTCGTCGGCACGGTTACCAAAGGTCGCCAGTCCGCCTTTTCGTGTAACTTTATGCCGCTGCTCCCCTGGAATACCGAATTCGCCCGCAAATGGTCCAACCTCTACGATATCCAAATCTCCGAGGGCTACCGCGACCCCATCATCGTCACCGAGTTCATGCACCGCTTTTACGTCCAAGAGGGCAACAAGCGTGTCAGCGTCCTCAAATTCCTTGACGCTCCGACGGTTTCGGCCAAGGTGACGCGTCTGTACCCCGGTAAGTGGGATTCCGTCGAGAGCCGCCTGTACGGTGAGTTTTGCGCCTTTTGGTACGTATGCCCCCTGTACGAGATTGAGTTTTCGCGCGAGGGCAGCTACGAGATGCTTGCCAAAATGCTCGGCCAAGATCTTGTCGAAAAATGGCCTCAAAAGAAGGTCGACTACCTACGTCACACCTTCCTGCTCTTTAAGCGCGCCTATCTTCGCGCGGGCGGCGACCACTTGGACATTACGCCTGCCGATGCCATGCTCGTCTACCTCAACGTCTACAACCAGGACCGTCTGCTGGATACGCCGACGGATATCGTCGTCAACCGTCTGTGCAAGATTTGGCGCGAGCTTGTCATTGCCGGCAAAAGCGACGAGGACAAAGTCGATCTTGTCGAAGCGCCGAGCGTCGATGAGCAAGAGACACCCGCCAAGTCCACCTCCGGCGTGCTCAACTTCTTTATGGGCAAGACCGTCTATTCGGCGGCCAACCCCCTGCGCATCGCCTTTATCCATGAGTTCCCCTGTGCGACGTCGAGCTGGGACAGCCTGCACGACCAAGGACGTCAGTATCTCGATGAGCACTTTGGCGGTATCGTGCGCACCGAGGCGTTCGAGGACTGTCACGATCCGGACGTGTTCTACGCCGCCGTGGAAACGGCTGTCAAACATGGAACAAACGTCATCTTCTCGACCTCGCACCGCCTGATGGAATACACGCTCAGGGCTGCGGTTGAGTATCCCCAGGTTCGGTTCCTTAACTGCTCTATCGGCCTTCCCCACCAAAGCGTCCGATCGTACTTTGGCAAGATGTACGAGGCCAAGTTTCTCCTGGGCGCCCTTGCCGCCAGCATGGCGGACAACCACCGCATCGGTTATCACGCGTCAGTCTTCGCCTCGGGCGCACTCAGCGAGATCAACGCCTTTGCGATTGGCGCCTCGCTGCTCGACCCCCGTGCGCAAATTATCCTGACCTGGGGCGATGTGCCCGCCGGAGGCCTTGCCGAGGCCATGTGCCGCGAAGGCGTGAGCGTCATGACCGGCGCCGATATGTCCAAGTCTCTCGAGGACCCCACCGCCTACGGGCTTCACCGTCTGGTAAACGGCAAGGAAGTTACCGGTATTGCTATGCCGGTATGGAACTGGGGCCGTTACTACGAACTCATCGTACGCAGCCTACTGCACGGCACATGGGACGAGACCGCCGATGACCAGCAGGTGCGCGCCGTCAATTACTGGTACGGTATGAGCTCCGGCGTCATCGATATTCGCTACGCTCCGGGCCTACCCTATCAGACGCGTAAACTTGTGCAGCTGCTTCGCAACGGCATTGTCGAGGGCTCCATCAACCCATTTGGCGGCGAGCTCCACAGCCAGGACGGCGTGGTTCAGATTGAGGGCTTCCCTCCCCTGCCGAGTACGCAGATTGTCGAGATGAACTGGCTGGCTGACAACGTTATAGGCTCGATTCCGCAGCTCGATAACGAGCCGGAGGTCCGTGCCCTATGAATATCCTAGCCATTGCCGATGTAGAGGAGCGCTGCCTGTGGGAATGTTTTCGCAAGGAGCGCTTTGAGGACGTTGACCTGATTCTATCCGCAGGCGACCTGGATCCGGACTATCTTGAGTTTTTGGTCACTGTCATCAACAAACCGCTTGTGTACGTTCGTGGCAACCACGACGACCGCTACGCGCGCCATGCACCGGGCGGGTGCATTTGTGTTGAGGACAGCGTATATGTGTACCGAGGTATTCGCATTGCGGGTCTGGGCGGTTCCATGCGCTACCGCGACGGCGCGAACATGTATACCGAGCGCGAGATGGCAAAACGCATGCGCAAGCTATCGCGAAAAATCGCACTGGTAGACGGATGCGATATTCTACTTACCCATGCACCCGTCGCAGGCATGGGCGACCTGGACGACCTGCCGCATCGAGGATTCGAGTGCTTTAATGCGGCTCTTGAGTCTTGGGGTCCCGACTATATGATTCACGGGCATGTGCACCAAAGCTACGGCCCCAACTTTCAACGCGAGCGCCAACACCCATGCGGAACGAAGATTGTCAACGCCTGCGGCTATACCAAGATCGAAATTGACGAGGCGCGCTACCCCACGCGCGGTTGGAAGGCCGCTTGGCTCAACTCGCAAACCATGCGCCGCGAGCTCAAACGCCACGAAGCAATCGAGTCTTCAACCGCCAGAACCCCCTGGTAACTGCCAACAACCACCACGAAGGGGATAGGCACCTTTATGGTGGTTTTGCTGACTCGTCCGACCTGTCCATCACGGTGCTTGTGTAATTAACGAGAACACTCATTGTTTTGTAAGGACGGCGCTCACGTGCCGTCTTTTTTTGTCAACTTATGCAGTCTCGACCGTGTTGTATGTAGAGGGACCTCGCGAGACGCCTTCCCTATATCCACCACGACCAATTGGAGGTGACACTATGCCTGCACGCCGTAACCGCAATAGCACGCTCCGATGCGATGCCGATCAGATCGAGCGGGAAGCAAAGCGCTTGGTCGACACGTATTCCGACCTCATCCTTCGATTGTGCTATTCGGCCCTTGGATCCGCTGACGACGCTCAAGACATCTGCCAGGACACGCTGATCAAGATTCTCCAGCGCACTCAACCGTTCGACTCGCTCGAACACGAACGTGCTTGGGTGATCCGAGTCGCACTGAACGCATGTCGCGATATCGGCCGTACGCACGCGAATCACCCGGTTGTCGACCTCGATTCGCTCCCCGATTTCTGCGCACCCGTAACACATACCGAGCAAGAATTCGCGCAACGCGACTGCGCCATTCTTTCCGCTGTCACGGTCCTGCCTCAAGCACAGCGCATCGCCATCTTTTTGCACTACTACGCAGGCATGAGCATCAGGGAAATCGCAGACGCCGTTCACGCGACGCCAGCTGCAACCGCCCAGCACCTTAGCCGCGGACGTGCGTCACTTCGGCTTTCCTTGAAAGGAGACCACAATGACTACGAATTCGAATGACTATCGCCACGCCCTGGAGCACATTTCGTTTACCGATAATGCGAAGCAGCACATGGCAAACTCGATTGCTCAGTCCGTCGCCTCGAGCGATGCGGCGACCGCTCAAAGCAACTTTAATGGCACGCGACGCAAGCCGCGCATCGCCCGCCATCCCGTAAGAACAGTCGCTCGCATTGCCGCTGTAACGGCAGTCCTCGCTATCGTCATTGGAGGCGCTGGCACGGCTATGGCAACAGGCGTCCTGCCGCTTCCTTCTGACATGCTTTCCGACATCTTTGACGGACCTGCTTCTCAAACCGAGATCATCGACCGTATTGGCCGGCCCGTCGGTGCTAGCTGCTCCAACAACGGAGTCACCGTGACCGCCGACGCCATCATGGGCGACAAGGATATGGTTACCATCGCCTATACGCTTACGTTCGACGATCCCGCTGCCCTGAAAAAGCTTTCCGAGCCGGGCGAGAACGGAACTATCGCCGGAAGTGTCGATGGAAACGTATACGTTGATGGCGAGCATGGCGGCCAAGGCCAATCATGGCTCATTGACAAGAACCCCAATGACTCCAGCATTCAATACTTTGCACAGTTCAGCGTTGAATCACCCGGCCTTATGGGCAGGACCGTCCGCACGCATATCAACTCTCTCGTTGTGCCACGTGCTGGCAAAGAGCTTCCCGAGTATAAGAAAATACTTACGGGCCCATGGGATCTTAAGTTCCAGCTGAATTACGAAGATACATCCGTTACGATTCCCGCGCCCAAATCGGTCAACTTTAACGGCACCAAGGCGACGATTCAAGAGGCCACCGTATCCTGCGTTGGCGTTTCAGTCCGCTACAACATAGATCGTTCCATCGAACACGACAACAACAGCGGCAAGATGTCTCAAAACATGGAGGAGTCTATGGATGCCGTTGGCAACATACCCCTCATCGTGACGTTCAAAGACGGTCATGTTGAGGACGCAACCAGCCACAGCGGCTATTTCGCAAATAAACTGGATAACGGCACCACTGATGTCCACAAGACCTGGCCGTTCTCGCAAGTTTGTGACACAGACAAGATTGCAAGCGTACAAATTGGCGATACGGTCATTCCCATGGTGGCGCGCGCAGACGTGGTGTAAGAGCGTCCCGAGGTCCGTCGCTGCAA